>JADZFI010000024.1 GCA_020850025.1 Saprospiraceae bacterium | reverse complement strand
TGGCGGTACACCTCGCCAGTTCGACGAGCGGCCTGTGCCTTCCAACCAGAAATTCGGATTTGCTATCCAGGAAACCATCAACGGTAATACCAAAGTGGCCTGTGTACGCTGGAATACTCAGCAGCAGCAGAACAACTTTGTGGTGCCTGAACTGCCACACGGTACCCACAAAATCAAGTGGTTCATTACCGACGGCTGCGGCAATAACAATGAATACGAATACACCTTCACAGTGAAGGATTGTAAAGCCCCAACGGTGGTTTGTATGAACGGATTGAGCGTGAACATCATGCCTACCGGTATGATCACGCTCTATGCTGCCGATTTCCTGGAGTACACAGAAGATAATTGCACGCCTGCCAATCAGCTCAGGGTGGGTATCCGCAAATGCGGTACGGGCACAGGCTTCCCGGTTGACGCCAACGGAAACCCTATTACCACTGTAACCTTCGATTGCACAGAAGTGGGCAATCAGTGTGTTGAAATTTGGTCCATAGATGCCGCAGGCAATGCGGATTATTGTGAAACCTATGTGCTTGTTCAGGACAACTTCGGTTCCTGCAGCGGCAATCCGGTAGTGATGATCTCCGGCGCGCTGAAGACAGAAGAAAACGAAGGTGTGGAAGAAGCCAATGTGCAGCTCTTTGCCATCCCTGCCAACGGGGCTCCGGTACAGGCCAGCACAGACCTGACCGATAACCTCGGTGTGTTCGTGTTTGCCAACACGCTGCCTGTAGGCTCTGACTACATCCTGGCGCCTGAAAAAGATGACAACCCGCTGAACGGCGTAACTACTTTCGACCTGGTGCAGATCTCCAAGCACATTCTGGGTCTGGAGCCGCTCAACAGCCCGTACAAAATGATCGCTGCCGATGCCAACAAAAGTGGTTCCATCACTACTTTCGACATCGTGGAGCTTCGCAAATTGATACTCGGTATCTACAGCGAACTGCCGGCCAATACCTCCTGGCGCTTCGTTGATAAAGATTATGCCTTCCCCAACCCGCTCAATCCATTCCAGGATCAATTCCCTGAAACCAAAACAGTTCAGGACATGCAACTGCATAACCTGGAGGACGATTTCGTAGGGGTAAAAGTGGGCGACGTGAACAACTCAGCTGTGCCAAACTCACTGGTGGAGGCCGACGACCGTAGCATGGGAACCCTGTATTTCGATCTGGAGGACCGCGCAGTTAAAGCTGGTGAAATTCTGGAAGTGAAATTAACAGCGGCTGAAAAAGTGGCTGGTTACCAGTTCACGATGGATCTGAATGGTTTGCAGGCTTTGGAAGTACTGCCAGGGGAGAATATGGGTCGCGAAAACTTCGCCATGTTCGATCAGGCCATTACCGCTTCCGTTAATAGCGAAGCAGGCGAATTCACCATCCGCTTCCGCGCTGCCCGCAACGGTCAGTTGAGCCAGATGTTGGGCTTGGGCAACAGCATCACCCGCACCGAAGCATATAGCGAGGTAAATGGCGATGTACAGAAGAAAGACGTGGTACTGCGTTTCAACAGCGCCAACGGCAGCACGCTTACCGGCGCCGGTTTTGAATTGCTCCAAAACGCACCGAACCCTGCCAAGGGCTTTACGAATATCTCCTTCAACCTGCCTGAAGCAGCTGACGCCACCCTGACCATCTCAAATGCTGAAGGTAAAGTGGTTAGACGCTATTCCGGAAGCTTCGCCAAGGGTATGAACACCATTACCCTGCAGCGCGAAGACCTGGAGGCCGGCATCCTGTTCTACCAACTGGATACCCCCACCCACAGCGCAACGAAGAAGATGATTGTAGTAGAATAAACGTACCGGCGGGTTTAGCCGCCGATAAAAATACACATGAGCCAGCCGGTTTATCCGCGCTGGCTCATGTGCTTTTTAGAAATCTGGCCGGGATGTTTTCTCCTTTCTCACGGAATATCCACCGTCTTCCCCGATGACGAACCATTTGAAACGCTTCCCACTCGCATGGTCAGGTAATACAACCCTGGCTCAGGCACAACAAAACTCCGCTGAATGAATTCACGGGCGGTAGGTAAGGTGGTAGTAAGGGAATCGTACAATACGGTTCCCTGAAACTTCCGGAAGTTGTACGAGAAGTCTTGATAGTAGAAATTGCCGATTTGGGTTACCACCATGGTTAAATCCACCTGTCTTGAGCCGTCTGGCAGAGGCGTTACCACCGGTGTTTGAAAGGAAGTGTCAATGTCCACTTCATACTGTTCCTGACGGCAGGCGCTTAAACCAGCCAATAAAATAAAGGTGAATGGAGAGATAAAGTTTTTCATGTTGCATTATTAAGCGATACTCGTTTCCCATGGTGGATTTCCCACTAAAAATAACAGCGCACCGACACTCCGCGCACCGGAAAAGCGGATTTAAAAGTGTGTCGGGCGCTGCCTGCTTTCATGGTTCTGTGGCTTCAGGGGCCTGTCAGGTAGTAGTGTGTTTATTTGCCTGTCGGATCATTTTCCGTCAGGACGTTCCAGTTGTCCGGTTGCTTCTAATTGGTTGATCAGGGTGGGTACATTGGGGGTTAGTTGTTGCTTAATGGCAGACATAGCGTCTTGAAGCGCCAGGAGGTTGGCTTTGCGGGTGGCACTGGTATTTTCGTAACCATGATAGGCGGCAACAACCGCCTTCCCTACGCCCGGAGCTGAGTAGCGGGCAATGATTTGGCCTCGTGCATCCTCAATTTCCAGCTGAAGTTCAAGCTCCACCCGGTTGGTTCGAAATGGCATACCAAACAGGTTGGGAATCATGAGCATGCCTGCGCTGGCAATGGTCCAGCCCCAGCCGGAGTTACGACGCTGGTAATGCATCAGTTTGAATTTCGCGTGTCCGTACGCTAGACCGACAGTACCCTGGTTCATGTTTTCTTCCAGTTCGTTGCCCAGCACGGAAAAAACATCCCGAAGCGCCTGGTCGGTCATGCTGTAAGCGACCCATGGAGCCGGGATATAGGGCCCTCCAACCATATTATTGATGACTACTTCGCGGGTGAACGCCACATCGAATGCTTCCAAAAAGCTGCGTTCATGCACCAGCAACCCCAGTTTTGGCAGTCGGGCTGGCATAGGTTCACGGGAATGGAAATCGCGCACCTGAAGCGTTCGGCAGGAACTCAACAACAGGGTCAGGAGTACTAAGGGAAAAAAGTATCGTTTCATGGTTCCATTTTTTTCTGCAAGATTTGGTCGGAAAGCAGAACCATGCAATAGCCTGAAACAGCCCAGAGCTGCCCTTAACGGAGTTTAACCTATGAGGCTGGTGTTAAAAACATTGGTTAACATTTTTATTATTGATAATCAAATAAATATACGTAAGTTAAATATTGTTTTTAATTCCGGTTAAATAACTTTAACGGCCTCACAGACAAATAAAAAAGGCCTGGTTTGTGAAAACCAGGCCTTTGTGGAGGATAACGGGGTCGAACCGATGACCTCTTGCATGCCATGCAAGCGCTCTACCAACTGAGCTAATCCCCCAAATCGGGACGCAAATGTATAATATACCGAATCATTCCACCAAATTTTCTGAAAAAAATCCGGTTCGTCCGAGGTTTATCTCGCACAGAAGTATTTCGCACAGAATTTACGCAGAATAGGTTTTCCCGCAGATCTCGCAAAATAGCCGCAGATTTACGCAGAATGGGTTAGAACAATTGAATAGAATCCTTGCCGAAGGCAATCTCAAAATCCGTGTCATCCGCGTTCCAAATCCGCGTCATCCAAAATAAAATCCGCGTCATCTGTGTCATCCGCGTTCCAAAAAATCCGCGTCATCCAAACTAAAAGTCGCCCAGGCTGGTTTCCGGCAATTGTGCCATTGCCTGCTCAAACTGCTCCTTATTGGGCGCTTTACCGTGCCATTTATGAGTGCCTTGCATGAAATCAACGCCATAACCCATTTCGGTTTTCATCAAAATCACCACAGGCTTGCCTTTTCCGGTGCGGCGCCTGGCTTTGCGAAGCATGGCAATCACAGCTTCCAGGTCGTTGCCTTTTTCCAGCACCAGCACATCCCAGCCGAAAGCTTTCCACTTGGCCGGCAGATTGCCCAACGACATAACCTGCTCTACCGGACCGTCAATTTGCTGACCGTTCCAGTCAACCGTAACGATCAGGTTATCTACCTTGAGGTGCGCGGCCGACATAATGGCTTCCCAGCACTGGCCCTCTTCCAGTTCACCGTCGCCGGTGAGGCAGAATATGAGGCGATCGTCGTTGTCCAGACGTTTGGCGAGCGCTGCACCTATGGCAGCGGATATACCCTGGCCGAGTGAGCCGGAGGCAATACGCACACCCGGCAGGCCTTCATGTGTGGCCGGGTGGCCCTGCAGGCGGGTATTCAGCTTGCGGAAGGTGTTCAATTCCGGCACCGGGAAATACCCCGAGCGCGCCAGGGTAGAGTACCAAACCGGAGAAATATGGCCGTTGGAAAGGAAGAACATATCCTGTCCTTTGCCATCCATTTTGAACGGCTTAGCCTTGTGTTTCATCACATTGCCGTAAAGGGCTACAAAATATTCCACGCAGCCCAAGGAGCCGCCAGGGTGACCGCTTTGGCAATTGTACACCATGCGAACAATGTCGCGACGGGTTTGGGTAGCGCGTTCTTTAAGTTTGGTAAGGTCCGCCATGTAAATCAGGTAAATAAAATTGGATGGGTGCAAAGGTAGCAATTCCGGCAAAAGCCGAAAAAAAAACAGGCTGCCCTGTAAACACAGGACAGCCTTTGCTATGCATGGTTAGGCTGCGATTTCGTAACAGGATCAGCTCCAGATATTTGGAATGATCAGCACCTGGCCCACTTCGATTTCGTCCGGATCGCTCAGGATGTTCCGATTGGCATCGAAGATGGCTTTGTATTTCATCATATCGTCGTAGTAGTGCTTGGCAATTTTGCTAAGCGTATCGCCTTTAACTACGGTGTGCTTGGTGTAGTAATCGGAAGTAGCTACCTGAATGTCAGCCATGATATCCGTTGGATTCTGGCCGCCAATGGCCTTGATGGCATCCCAAATCTGGTCTTTATCATAGGTGTCAGCAGCGGTTCCCCAAACGCGGAGAATGCCATCGGCGCCTTCTTCCACACGTCCGTTTTGAATGCCGAGTTTTTCGCCCAGAGCCAGTACGCTGGCGTATTTGTCTTTAACTGCCATGATGTAATTGGTATTTTAAGTGTGAGTATGTGTTTCGCTGTAATGCAAGATACAGACGAGGCTGTAACAAAAAGTCACAACCAGCGCCTAAAGGTAAGCATTTGCTGGATTTCCTTTGTTAAGTTATGTGTTAAATGGCGCCAGCCGTTTAACAAACACTATTTTTTCTTGTATTTCGAACTGTTAGGCACGGGGTACCTGTTGGCTTTTGCGCGAGCTTTGGGCACCAGCGATTTCAGACGATCACTGCGTTTGGAGGGGTCGGGGTGAGTGCTCAAGAACTCCGGCGGACGGCTGCCTCCTGATTTGTTCATCCGCCCCCAGAAGGGAGCTGCTTCGCTTGGGTTATATCCGGCCATAGCCATCAGATACAATCCGATCTCGTCGGCTTCCGATTCATGTTTCCGGCTGAAGGGCAACAGGACGCCGAGCTGTGTGCTGGCGCCGGCTGCCTGCATGATCAGATTTCGGGTTTGGGCAGGCTTTTGCGCCATCGCCAGTCCGAGATCAAGTGTAGTGAGACCCAATTGTGCAACCAGACCCTGGCTCACACGTTCGTTGCCGTGGTTGGCCAGGGCATGCGCAATTTCGTGCCCCATTACCACGGCAAGGGCATCTTCATTCTGTGTAACTTTCAAAATACCAGTGTACACCACCACTTTACCTCCAGGCATACAGAAAGCATTAACGGTGGGATCATCCACTACATTGAATTCCCAGGCAAAGTTTTTCAGCTCTTTCGACATGCCGTTGGCGCGATAGTACACCTCAGTGGCCGCTTTGATATCATTGCCCACCCGACGTACCAAATCCACCTCTTTACCGGAGCTCATTGGTTTGTTCTCCGAAAGAAATTGCCGGTATTCAGAATAACTGGCTTGATTCAACTGGGCATTGGGGATCAGGTTAAGTGATTTCCGACCCGTAAAAACGGTCTTTTGGCAGGCATAGATCAGGGGCATCAAAGCCAGCACGATCAAGACTTTTTTCCACATAGCGTAAAAGGTAATTGAGTTAAAACTGCTTACTGCAAGGCAGTATATTCAAGTAACGTTAAAACAGGCTTGCTGTCACAGTAGCTGTCAATAATTATCATAAAGGTAACAGTTTGTCTATCTATACGCTAAAAAGTAGGCCGTTTTTACATTACTTGTGATCTTTGTCAACCATTATCTCCCTGATTTGTTTACAGGGCAAATTTTTTGCTACATGAAAAAACTCATATTCCTGACAGCCCTTCTTGCAGCGCTCAGCTCTGCAAACGCTCAAATTAAAACCCCTGCACCCAGCCCGGTGGCTAAAATCAGCCAGGAGGTTGGCCTCATCAAACTTGATGTTGAATACTCCCGCCCCAGCGCCAAAGGGCGCAAAGTGTTCGGCGACCTGGTTCCATTCGGCGAAATGTGGCGCACAGGCGCTAATGCCAGCACGAAAGTGACCGTTTCTGACGACGCTAAAGTTGCGGGCATGCCACTCCCAAAGGGCACTTACGCGCTCTACACCATTCCTGGTGAAAAAGAGTGGACCATCATTTTCTACAAAAATACCACTTTCTGGGGTGTGCCAGAGCCAAAAGACTTCAAGGAAGACGAAGTGCAGGCTCGTTTCACCGTGCCGTCCGTGCCTATGCGCGACCTGGTGGAAACCTTCAGCATCAATATCAACAACCTCCGCAACAACGGAGCCGACCTGGAAATTGCCTGGGAATATACCAAGGTGATCGTGCCTATTATGGTGGACACTGATTCCAAAGTAATGAAAGCCATCCAAAGCACTATGGCCGGCCCTTCCGCCAACGACTTCTACGGCGCTGCTCGTTACTATTACGAAGAGAAAAAAGACATGAATCAGGCACTGACCTGGGTAGACAAATCCCTGGAAATCGGTGGCGAAAAATTCTGGATTCTCCGCTTGAAAGCCAACATTCTGGGTGAACTGGGTCGTTACAAAGACGCCATTATGGTGGCTCAAAAAAGCACCGAGCTGGCTAAGAAAGAAGGCAACGAAGACTACCCCCGCATGAACGACAAGAGCATTGCGGAGTGGAACAAGAAGAAGTAGGTTGGCAAATTAAAGTCAACTTGGAGTGGTTTTGAACGATGCCAGCTTTCAATCATTTTGAAATCAAGTCTTGCATCATTCAAATCATAAAAATCATTTCAATCACAGTATAATTTGGGCCGCCAATGTGTCATGTGCATGTTGGCGGCTTTTTTATCTCCAGCCATGCGTTATTTTCTTCTCTTATGCCTCCTGTCAACACAGGCATTCGCCCAAGGGCCACTGGATGGATACATGAAAGGCAAGGGTGTGCTCGATCTGGCGCCATCCTTCTCTTTCAACCGCGCAGAAACTTTCAATGGCGCTGCCGGCCAATCCTACCCCGAACCTTACAAGGGGCAGATGCTCAGCATGTTTGCAGAATACGGACTAAGCTCCCGGGTTGATCTGGGTGCCACGGCAGCAGCGGTGTTCACACCGCTTCAAAGCGGATTGCAGGATGGCGGACTCTTTGTTAAATATCGCCCGCTGTACGCTCCTATGGGCAAGGCCGGCAAACTCGGGGTGGTGCTGGGTGCAGGGGCCACCTTTCCCATCGGCTCATACGAGCCTACCGCTACCGGCGCACTCGGACAAAGGGCCGTAACCCTCCCCGGCCGTTTGATTGTACAGTGGGAAACACCCGTGGGCTTGTTCCTGAACCTGACCGGCGGCCATCATTTCAGGGTGGATGAGCTGAGAGAGGCTGATATACGACGCATCAGGCAGGACCGCCCCGATTATGAGCCGGTGGCTCCACAGGATTTCAGCACCCTGTTGGTGAAAATCGGCTTTCCGGCCAAACATTACTACCTGGATGGCTGGGTGGAATGGCAACGCACCAGCGGAGGCGCCGGCTATACCCCCAATGTGCCGGACTTGGCCCAGGCTTACGGGGTGTCCTATACCCAAGTGGGCGGCACAGCCTATTATTCAGACAATGGCCGAACCGGATTTTTCCTGAGCGGAGGCTATATCCTTAACGGAAGAAACACCAGTCGAATCCTGAGATTGACCTTCGGTATGGTGTTTAAGGTGAGCTAATGCCTACTTTGGCAATCGGATCTGGTACGTTTTCCCCTCTTTGTTGGTTAATTTGCTGTCTATCAACCAGGGGTTGTAGAGCTTAAGCATGCGGTAATTGGTGCCGTTTTGAATGGCAAAATCGCCCCAGGAAGGTACCGGGCCTTTTACTTCCACAGTTTTGTACTCCGTAAGTGGGGAGTAGAGGTGCTCCTTTTCTACTACATACTCATATACCTCAGGGTTCTCCATCACTTCCTTGATGGCCACTATGCGGAAAGGGTAGCGCATGGTTTCGTCGGCAGCCAGGTTCAGTTCGAAAAAATTCCGGGCACGCTGCTTGGCCATTTCCTCCTGAATACGCCCCGGGCCGCCGTTGTAGGCTGCTGCTGCCAGCACCCAGGAGCCCAGGCGCTCTTTTTCCTTTTTCATGTACTTACAAGCTGCCCGGGTGGCTTTCTCCAGATGGTACCGCTCGTCCACTTCAGTATTCACCTCCAGTCCGTAACCCGCAGCTGCATCTTTCATAAATTGCCACACCCCGCGTGCTCCCGCAGGAGATACCGCGTTGGACAGGGCACTTTCCGCCACCGCCAGATATTTCAAATCGTCTGGCGCCCCTTCCTGCTTCAGAATAGGTTCAATGACCGGAAAAAGGGCGTTCGCCCGTTTCACCGCCAGAATGGTTTGAGAATGGAAATAGATGTTCCGCAACAACTCGGCGTCCAGCCGCTGACGAACATCCCAGTTGTCCATGGGAAACTTCTCCCCACAAAAGCTGAATTCCTTGTTGAGGTCCACCGAACGAACCCTTTGCTCGGTCTTGTCTCCTTCGTTCTTGAAAGAAGAAACAAAAAAGGCCAAAAAACCTATGGCAAACACGGCGTTGATGGCCAACAGGATGCGGGCGTGAGAGGAGAGCGTCATGAGTACTATTTTTTATGATTAACGAAAAAAATGCTGGTTTATTGGCCGTCCATGGTTACCCGCTTCGACCGTACTTTCTCACCCATGAATATGGCGGCCTTGAAATCAAAATCTTCCGGCGATTCAGTGGTGAAATACTGCGTTTGCCTGCCTTTGGCACATAGCAACTCCATCTCCGGATGCCGGTTTAAATAATCGGCCAAACTGCCCGCCACAATGCTGCCCTGCGACAACAATCGCACGTGTTCCGGTAAAAATAGCCGGATTTTCTTTTCCAGCAATGGATAATGGGTGCAACCTAACACACTTGTGTCAATGCCGCCCGAGCGCGACATGAGCTCGTTCAGGTATTTTTCCACAAAATAATCGGCGCCCGGGCCCTCGTGTTCGTTGTTTTCCACCAGCGGCACCCACATGGGGCAGGCCTGCTGAAACACCTGAATATCCGGGTAAAACTTCTGAATCTCAATTACATACGATTGAGAAACCACGGTGCCCCGCGTAGCCAATACCCCCACCTGGCGTGTTTTGGTGTAGTGCCCCACAATTTCTGTGGTGGGCCTGATGACCCCCAGAACCCTTCTGTGTGGAGCCAAACGCGGCAAATCCTGCTGTTGTATGGTGCGCAATGCCTTGGCCGAAGCCGTATTGCAGGCCAGAATGACCAGCTGGCAACCCATGTCGAACAGCTGCTGCACACTCTCCAGGGTGTAATGGTAAATGGTCTCGAAATCGCGCGGACCATAAGGCGCCCGGGCATTGTCGCCCAGGTAGATATAATCGTATTGCGGGAGCTTGCTGCGTATCTCGCGGAAAACGGTCAGGCCGCCGTATCCGGAGTCGAAGATGCCGATGGGAGCAGGGGCGGTCATGATCCCATCCTCTTTTTACTCAACTCCGTCAAAAACCGGTTCAGTTCATCCACGGAGTAGTACAACACTTCACGCGGCTTGGAGCCATCTGCCGGACCAACAATGCCCAGCCCCTCCAGCTGGTCCATAATGCGCCCTGCGCGGTTGTAACCAAGCTTCATGCGCCGCTGGATCAAACTGGTGCTGCCATGCTGGGTTTCCACCACCAAACGGGCGGCATCCTCCAGCATGTCGTCCATATCGGCAAAACTGAACTGCTTGCCGCTTTTGCTGTCGCCCTGCTCTCCTTCCGGATGGAACTCCGGCAGGAAGAACGGCTCGGGGAAGCCCTGTTGTTTGGCGATAAACTCGATAACGCGCTCTACCTCAGGGGTGTCTACAAATGCCGACTGTAAACGAATGATATCGCCGCCCACTGACAACAGCATATCGCCCCTGCCGGTAAGCTGTTCGGCGCCGCCTGCATCCAGAATGGTGCGCGAGTCAACTTTTGAGGCCACTTTAAAGGCAATACGCGCCGGGAAGTTGGCCTTGATCACACCGGTAATGATGTTCACCGAAGGTCTTTGCGTAGCAATGATCAGGTGAATGCCCACGGCACGCGCCAGCTGCGCCAAACGACCAATGGGAAGCTCCACCTCTTTGCCCGCCGTCATGATGAGATCGGCAAACTCGTCGATGATCAAAACGATGTACGGCAGGAAGCGGTGACCCTTGTTCGGATTCAGCCTGCGGGCCACAAATTTGTCGTTGTATTCCGTAATGTTCCGCGTTTCGGCCTTTTTGAGCAGGTCGTAGCGCGTTTCCATCTCAATGATCAACGAGTTGAGCGTATGTACCACCTTGGTGGTGTCGGTCACGATTGGCTCGGTTTGATCCGGAAGGAAACCCAGGAAGTGGTTTTCCAGGTGCGCATACGGGAACAACTCCACCTTTTTTGGGTCGATCAGGATGAGCTTTACCTGAGAGGGGTGCTTTTTGTACAGCAGCGACATCAGCACTACGTTGATACCCACCGATTTACCCTGACCCGTGGCGCCCGCGATGAGCAGGTGCGGCATACGGGTGAGGTCGGCTACAAACACCTCATTTTGAATGGTTTTGCCCAGGGCAACGGGCAATTCCATTTTGGCGCGCTTGAAACGATCGTCGGTTAGCACCTCGCGGATGCCCACGGTCTGGCGTTTTTTATTCGGCACCTCAATACCGATGGTGCCTTTGCCGGGAATGGGCGCAATGATACGAATACCCAGGGCCGAGAGGTTAAGGGCGATGTCGTCTTCCAGGTTCTTGATTTTGGAAATCCGGATCCCTTTGGCCGGAATGATCTCGTATAGCGTTACGGTAGGGCCGATGGTTGCCTTGATCTTTTCAATTTCAATTTTGAAATACATCAAGGTTTGCAGGATCTGGTTCTTGTTGGCCTCCAGTTCTTCGCGGTCTACCTCCAGTACGGTATTTTCATGCTCCACCAAAAGTTGGGAGTGCGGGTACTCATAGTGCGAGAGTTCCAGGGTGGGGTCGTACGGTTCGCTCAGGTTGGGGTTGTCTTCCTGAATGACGGTAGTAGGTGGTTTGTAGGACTCCGCTTCGTCTGGTGTCACGGGTACCGGTGGTGCGTTCACCACAATTTCCAGGTCGCCCTCATTGCCGGGCACGAGGGTTTCGCGCGGTGGAGGCGGATCGGAGAACAGTGCTGAGCGTTGGGTCAGATCCAGCGAAAGCTGACCAACGGTCTCAAAGTCATCGGCAGAGGGTGGGGGAGTAGCGGCCACCACCGTTTCTTTCTCTTTTGTTTCGACGGTGTGATCTTCAAAGATAGAGGTGCGTGGGTGGCGTGAGGTGGTCTCAGGTTTCCGTTTGCCGAAATTACCGCTGAGCAGATCCGACCAGGCCTGCTTGGTTTCGTCCCAGAGTTTTTGCCAGGTGAACTCCGTCAGGTCCGGGTTGTTCGACCAGACGAAGGTGGCGATCAGGGCAAACAGCATCAGGGCCAGGGTGCCCACCACTCCGATGAAATTCTGGATATATTCACTGATGGCCTGT
>JADZFI010000023.1 GCA_020850025.1 Saprospiraceae bacterium | reverse complement strand
CGGTAACGCGCATACCGCGGCGGTCGGCGCTTTTATGACATGCCTCACAAGCGATATGCAGTGGTGTGGCGTTGATATCCGTGATGTTCATGGAGATCTGGGCCACGCCGTATTCCTCAATAAACCAACCGATGGCTTTCACGCCTTTGAGCAGGCCGGGCTGGCGCATGGCCTCGCCGTTGGCGTCTTTGAGCGGCTTTCCGGTTTGGGGATCGGAGAGTGCCCGGCCCATTTCCCGAACATCAAAGGCTACGGAGTTAGCGCGGCGCACAGAGGTGGTATTGAGATTGACGTTATAGGCAATGAGGAAATCGCGCGCGCCGATCACGGTGGCGCCGCTTTTGGGGTTGAATTGTGCCGGACCGAAGTCGGGTTTCCATTCCGGGTTGGCGAGTTTTTCAGGCAGGGCTTCATATTCGCCGGCGCGGATGACGGCCAGGTTCTTGCGTTCGGGTTTGGAGGCGGCCGCTTCGTACAGGTAAATGGGCAGCTGGAGCTCCTGGCCCACGCGTTCGCCCAGTTTACGCGCCCATTCGGCGGTTTCTTCCATGGAAATATTGGCGATAGGGATCAGCGGACAAACGTCAGTGGCGCCCATGCGCGGGTGCTCACCACTGTGTTTGCTCATATCAATCACTTCGCAGGCTTTTTTAATGGCCTGGAAAGCGGCTTCGCATACGGCAGCCGGCTCGCCCACAAAGGTCACCACCGTGCGGTTAGTGGCTTTGCCGGGATCAACATCCAGCAGTTTCACGCCTTCTACCAGTTCAATGGCGTCGGTAATTTGTTTGATAACGGCAAGATCGCGCCCTTCGGAAAAATTGGGCACACATTCAATCAGTTGTTTCATGCCGCAAAGGTAAGAGCAATCAATCAATCCCCGTATTTTCACTTGCCGATATGCCAGCCTATTCGCAGATCGAACACATCGGCCACCTGTCGGTGGGCTTTCAGACTGCTGCCCAGCATAAACCGTCGACCAAAGCGGTATTGTAGCGCGTATCGCTGGTACACCGGGTCGCGGTCGCCGGAAGGGTTGAACAGATAAACGCCCAAAAGCGTACTAAAGCTCACTGGGCCCACCAGGAGTTCGTGCCCCAACAGGCCACCACCTTTCCAGGCACTTTTGTCCTGGTTGAGTCGGCGGAGGGTTTCCTCGGCAAAACCGTCGTGTATCCATTCCGTGCCCAGGGCCAGGGCGCTGAATCGGCCCACCCGGCGAGACCCCGTGATCTGAATGCCGTACGACCAGCAGCGGGTGAGTTCGGGATAACCGGGGGCGGGGTCCATGTTCTTCAAGGTGCCGATCAGGCTGGCATAAGCATAATGACGGGGCTGGCTCCTCCAGTCGCGATTTTTTTCCGGACGTGCCATGTGGATGGGCTGGAAGGAATAGCTGATGCCGGCATTGTAGGTAGGGAAATTCATACCCTTATTCGGGTTTTTCATGCCGCCGTTGGAAATATGATTATAGTTCAGGCCGGCGGATAACTCCCATTTTGGATTGATTTTGTAATGTAAATGTGTGTTCAGCATGGCCCAAAGGCTAATGGGATAGCTGAAAAACAAATTGGTGGGATTGGAGTCCGGGTGATAAAGTTTGGACAGCCACGCAGGACCCAGCCCCAGCCGGACGGAGGCATAAAGTGGTTTCCAGGGCCTGATCAAAGGCTCAACAAAGGGCACTATGGCCACCGTATGGCCCAGCACCTGCGGATTATCGAAGTTGATGTAGTGAAAAGCAAATCCTCTTTTGCTGATAAGCCCAAGTTTTCTGGTGTGTTCCGGGGAGTTAAGTAACCATTGTGCGCTTATTTCCAGTCCGAAGGGGTTGGAGCCGGAAACATTGACAATATCCCGGGAGTGCGGGATAATGAATCCTGTGTGTCCGCGCACACCCCACTGAAATGGTGTTGTCAGGGTGTCTTGCGCCCGTGCGATGAATCCGGAAAGCAGGAAGAAAAGTAGGACTATGGACGATGGAACGATGTACCCCGGAACTCCGTTCCTGGGTAACGATGGAACGATGGACGATGGAGCGACGTATCCCGGAACTCCGTTCCGGGCACTTGTACCGGGGTTGCCAGACGTTGGAGGAGGAACTGTCGGATACGGGGTTTTATTGGCCATATTTTCAAGTATTGTTTTTTATTTTAATATAAAATTCTGCCTTAGTCATCGCGTTTTTGGACAAATACCCTTCTTGAATAACCCCTAATAAATCGTTACCCCGGAACGGAGTTCCGGGGTACGTCGTCCAGCGTTCACGCTTTATTCCCTACGCCGAGCACCCATCCGATGACACCGCCCACCAGTAGTCCCTGAACAGCGTTGACCAGACCATCTACAAAAACATAGGAAAGTGTGTGGAGGTTCAACATAGAATAAGAGTAAAAACCAGCGCCCAGGGCGATCAGGAGGGACACCCAGCAGCCTGCGATGGCGCCGGTTTTGAACGTAGAAATGCCGGCCCAGCGGGTAAAAATCAGCGCCATAAGCAGTGACCAAAAGAAAGAGGCAGCAAAAATGGCCCAGAATATCATTTCCTCATCAGGGCGAATAACACTTCTCGCAGCTTCAAGGGTATTGGCGTCCATGTAGTTTTTCAGCAACATGCCATAAATGACCCATCCGGAGAGGAAGCTGGTAACGGCGCCCGCCAGGGCTGCCAGAATGACTTTCATATTCATAACGTTTTGCATTGAGAAAAGTGAAAAATCAGGTTTTCCGGAATTATTGATCTTTATAATTGGATTAGGCTTTTTTTGCGCGGTAATATTTGGCGAAAGTATTCATTTATAAATAAATGTATATGGCGGGTTGGGTAATTGGCTTATTCCCGTTTCCTTATTAATGCCTTGCCATTCGTGTACTAACGGGAGCGTATATGTTGGCTGCATGATATGTTCTTCATAGGAAATTCATACCAGGCAGCGGAATAGCGGCAGCGCAGTATCTTGGCAGCCGAATTCACATGAAAAATTGACGTTTTTAATGAAAAAAATCCTCCTTTGTCTGGCTGCCTTTGCAGCATTTGGTCCGAGCGCAGTGGCTCAGTACACCAAGGGCCCCCGCCTTTTTCTGGATGTTCCGACGGTCCATCTTGCTTCCCCCGACGTAACCCTGGTTGCCAATCGCATTGGCGTAGGGGTTGGTACGGCCATGAATGTTGCAACTCACTGGAGTACTGCACGACTGGGTGGCGGTGTGATCTTCAGCATGGATCCTCAAGCTTCTAAAGTTCAGGAAACCTTTGTAACCAATCCCTATGTTTTGTTGGAAGCCGGCGCCGGTAAATTCAGAACCAATGGCGCACAATGCGCAAAAACCAAATCAAAAGCCTATACTGCCATGGCAAAAGCCGGCGTGAGGTACTATTTCATTTCAGATGAATTGGGGCCGGAAACTGAAGCGCCCGACAAATTTGACGTGCTGGTTGGCGCTGAACTGGGTTACTTCTTCATCCGCGACGTGTTCCGGAATACCGAGGTGTTCCTGGATGGATATTACCACGTCAACTCCAAGATTATCTCCGCCAATTTCGGATTCAAGATGTTCTTAAACCTTCGCGCTGACCGCGGAGACTGAGCCCGGATGATTTACGAGTGACGATTACATGATTACATGAGTTACGAAGGGGGGCGCTGCTCTTGGCTTGCGTGAGTTCCTCAAGACCAGCGCTTTACTTCGTAACTCATGTAATCGTCACTCGTCAATTATCTTCCTTCTCGTTTCTGAAGCAGCCAAAATCCCGTGAAGCTAACCATTGCCAGCGTAGCAACCATGATCCAAAGGGTATTGAAGCCCCAGTGTGCAATAACCTGTGTACCAAGGAATGGGGCCAGGATGTTGGCTACCGAGTACGACATGGTGTAAAGCGCCATATACTGCCCTTGTTTGGTGCCCTCGGAGCGCCCGAACACGAAGTTGCTGCTAAAGGGCATGACGAACATTTCTCCAAAGGAGATCAGGATGGTAAAGATCAATGCTGCTGCGATGCCGGCGGGCAAGAGGCATGCTGCAAAGGAAATAGCGT
>JADZFI010000022.1 GCA_020850025.1 Saprospiraceae bacterium | reverse complement strand
GACCGTTCCCTCCCGGGTTTTCATTCGTCCCGTTGGCAGTTCCACCAGTCCATAAGATAAGTGATGAAGTCCGGCTGCATACGGTTCGCCCAAACGTTTCAGTGTTTCAAAAAGCACCTGGAAGTGATAGTTCTGTTCGTCGGCTACGACATAAACATATTTTTCACAGCCAAGTTCCGCATGTCGCATGCGTGCCGTGCCGAGGTCCTGGGTAATGTAAACGGACGTGCCATCCGCCCGGAGCACTACTTTCTGATCATGCCCGGCATCGGTGAGGTCTACCCAAACGGAGCCGTCCTCTTTCTTGAAGAATACCCCCTGGGAGAGGCCATCTTCCACAATATCCTTACCCAGCAAGTAAGTGTTGCTTTCGTAGTACAACTTGTCAAAAGATACACCGAGGTTGCCATAAGTTTGATCGAAACCAGCATACACCCAGCCATTCATCTTTTGCCAGAGCGCCATGGTTTCCGGCTCGTGAGCCTCCCATTTCAGTAGCATCTCCCGCACTTCTGCGCCGAGGGCAGAATGTTCATTAAACCACTTGTTTTTATAGTCTTTGAAGAAGTCTTTGGCTTCCTGATTAGGCTTGCGTTTGCTTTCAAACAACTCCGTTGCTGCCGCCGTTTGTTGCCAGGCTTCGTATTCTGCTTTGCTTTTTTGTTCAAACAATACGTACCAGTCGCCTACAAAATGATCGCTTTTAATGCCCTCGCTTTCAGGAGTTTTCCCTTCTCCCCATTTCAGCCACGACAACATACTCTTGCAAATGGCTACGCCGCGGTCGTTGATGATCTGTGTTTTGATCACCTCATAACCGGCAGCCTCCAGCAGGCGGGTACAGGACCAACCCAGCAAAATATTGCGGATATGGCCCAGGTGCAGCGGTTTGTTGGTGTTGGGAGAGGAGAACTCTACCATTACTTTTTTACCCGTTCGCGGCGTGGTACCATACGTTTCATTGCCGATAACTGTTTGCAGGAAGGATTGCCAGTAACTGTCGCTGATCTCCAAATTCAGAAAGCCTTTTACCACGTTGAAGGCTTTTACCTCGGCCACATGGTCTGCGAGATACTGGCCAATTTCAGCAGCGGCTACATCAGGTGATTTTTTGGCTATTTTGACAAAAGGAAAAACAACTACTGAATAATCACCCGTGAAATCGGGTGGGGTAGTGTTTACCAATACTTTAGAAGCGTCAGTGGCTTCGCCATAGAGTTGTGCGACAGCTTGAGCAACGGCACTTTGTAGAACAGAAACGATATTCATATTGAAAAGAGAGGCGCAAAAGTATGCCATTTTTTGGGGGTAAGAAAGCCAATTGGGAAGTTACTGATTAATCTGGCATTTTAATTAGTTACATATTTTTTTGCGTTTAAAAAAGTTCAATGCTGATCTTGACAACTTGACAAGTAATTTGTACCTTTGTAAAAAAAGTGTATGAAAATTCTGACAGTAGGTGATTTCAAAACTAATTTCTCGGAAGTCTTGAAGGCAGTTCAAGTCGGAGAGGAATTCGCGATTGCCTATGGCAAGCGCAAGGAAGTAGTGGCATATCTTATCCCTAAAAATATGCGGAAAAACGGGAAGCGGGTTATCGGTATACTGGAAGGTAAGGCATCGGTGATTTTTAAGGAGGATTTCAAAATGACAGAAGAAGAGTTTCTTGGTCAATGAGATATTTGCTCGATACACATACCATGGTTTGGGCGCTGACAAATGCCTCCCAATTATCCGCTAATGTGAGTCAGATTTTGGAAAATCCTTCCAATCAGATATTGGTAAGCCCAATTAGCTTTTGGGAAATCAGCCTAAAATATTCGTTGGGGAAACTATTGTTGGAAGGTATTACGCCTGAAGTCTTTCCAAGTGCATGCCTGGCAGTTGATTTCGATATTTTACCATTAGATCCTCATATAGTAGCCACTTTGCATTTGCTTAAAAGCACCCACCACAAAGATCCATTTGACAGGATGTTGATTTGGCAGTCAATTTTACTAAAAATACCATTAATCAGTAAGGATACTATGGTAGCCCAATATGCTTCAGAAGGCCTACAGGTCGTGTGGCATTAAACATAAAATGCCCCGTCAGAATAAATTCTAACGGGGCATTTGTATTGGAAAGGAGAAACTCCTGTCCTTAATTCTCCAAAGCTGCAGCACCGCTCACGATCTCGCCGAGCTCGGTCGTGATGGCTTCCTGACGCTTCTTGTTGTAGTGAATTTTGAGTGCTTTGAGCAGCTCTTCAGCGTTTTCCGTTGCTTTATCCATGGCCGTCATACGAGAGCCGTGTTCTGAAGCCTGAGTATCCAGCAAGCATTTGTGGAACGACAGCTGCAGGATGCTTGGAACCAGCGTTTCCAGCAATTGCTGTTCATCCGGCTCAAAAATATAGTCGGCCTTAGCCACTTTAACCCCTGCGGGTGTTTCCATTTTCGGAACCGGAAGCCATTGTTCAGCCGTTGGGAATACAGTTGCAGCATTCTTGAAGCGGCTGTACACCACCTCAATGGCATCGTATTTTCCGGTGGAGAACTCTTCCATGCGGGCACGAGCCACACGGCTTACGTTTTCGTAGGCCGGATTGTCGTACACGTCCATGAAATCTGTGATGAAGTTCACATCCTTGAAACGACGACGGAAGTAGTCGTAGCCTTTTTTACCAATGAACAGCATGGTCACATTGCCATCGCGGCGCTGTCTGCCATATTTTTCATTGATCAAAGCAGTGGTTTCCTTGCAAATATTGGTGTTGAAAGCGCCGCAAAGACCACGATTGGAGGTTATGACCACCACCAATACGTTCTTCACTTCACGAGCTGTTCCAAAACTGGTATTGGCGCCCCCATCCAGGTTAGACAGGATGTTGGACAACATACGGTTCAGACGATCGGCATACGGGCGCACCTGCACGATAGCATTTTGAGCCTTGCGCAGCTTCGCAGCAGATACCATTTTCATGGCCTTCGTAATCTGCTGTGTATTGATTACCGACTTAATCCTTTCGCGTACTTCTTTTAAACCGCCAGCCATATTGTGTAATGTGGAAAATGGGTTGAATGTGGTGAATGTGGTGAACGAGGGAATGTGATAAATGTGGTTAATAAGGTTAATATGGCTAATGTGGTTAATAAGATTAATGGTGATTTAAAAAATCGCAACCTTATTTATCCCATTCCCCACATTAATCACATTCCCACATTAATCACATTCCCCGCATTTATCACATTTTTTTATATCCGCCTGCCAGGTCTGCCGCCAGTTCGCGCACTTTTGCAAGGCTGGCATCTTCCAGTTTGCCTTTGCGGAACTCTTCCAGAACTTCCGGCAGTTTGTTCTCCATACGCTCCAGGAACAGGTGCTCAAACTCTTGTACTTTTTCGAGCGGCACGTCGCGGAGGAGGTTGTTGGTACCCAGGTAAATGATGGCTACCTGCTTTTCTACCGGAACCGGGCTGTATTGTGGCTGCTTCAGGATTTCCACGTTGCGGGAACCCTTGGCCAATACTGCCTGAGTAGCAGCGTCAAGGTCGGAACCGAATTTTGCGAATGCTTCCAGTTCGCGGTACTGAGCCTGGTCGAGCTTCAGGGTACCGGCCACTTTCTTCATAGACTTGATCTGAG
>JADZFI010000021.1 GCA_020850025.1 Saprospiraceae bacterium | reverse complement strand
CAATAGCCTGATGTGCATGATGCAATGCCTGATCGTACTTGTGCCATTGATTTTTTAGAAAAGCCGCACTGCGGTGATACGACAATCGAATGTCGAAAGGGCTACGCGGATTGATCAGCCTGTCCAACTCTGACAGAGCAAACTGTGCCTGTTCAAAATCGGTGAATACCCATCTGGCCAGATTGTCGGTCAGGCGCCTGAGCAGCGTACCATCTTCAGATTGACCGGCTTTTGTATTTGCGACAATGCTTTGCATGCAGGGCCAAAGTTAACAATATGTACCATGAGCAAGTACTCACCCTGCATTAATTCAATCGGATGTGACTCCGCGACCGAGTTTTTCCATAACATAAAGTTTATGGCTCCGTCCGATGGGAAGGGTTCGTCCGGCTATTTCGACCTCGGCAGCTGAGAAAGACTCAATTTTATCAATGGCCACCATAAAGGACCTGTGTATGCGCAGAAAGTTGTCGGACCGCATCAACTCCTCCAACTCGCCCAATTGATAATGGGTGTGGTAGGATTTGTTTTTTGTAACAATCGAAACGGAGTCTTTCAGGCTTTCAATGTAGAGGATCTCATCCAGGTAGATTTTCACAGAGCGTTTACTCACTGTAAAGAAATAATAAGGGCGGATCAGGTGCTCAGCCGGCTTTGAGACCGTTGCATCGGCATGTCGCTGGGGTTTCAGCAGTTTGTTGACTGCCTTGGTAAAACGGGCAAATTCTATCGGTTTCAACAAATAATCCGTCACATGAAGATCAAATCCCTCCACCGCATATTGGTGGTAAGCAGAGGTGATAATGACCCTGGGCTGATGCAGGAGCGTTTTTAAAAACTCCAATCCATTTAGCTTTGGCAGATTTATATCCAGAAACATAACATCCACCGGATTCTGCCTAACCACATCCAGCGCCTTGATTGCATCATAACATATATGCGTCAACTCAAGGAATGGCGTTTGATGCACATACTCTGCGAGAATTTCAGCAGCCAAAGGCTCATCCTCTACAATTATGCACTTTAGCCGCTGACTGATTGCAGCATTGGGAACAGAAGTGCTCGGTTGTGATACAGACATAATGTTGTGCCGATTGTGAGAATTTGCTCAAAAATAGAGAAAAACAGTCAAGATCCGGCATAGTCTTTCGACCAATACCGGATCTCGCCTACTGAAATATGAAAAAGACTTGCTGAAAAGCGATAAACTCCCGGATTAAAACGCATCGCAAGCCGTTAATCAAGCTCTATTTCAATACTCCAAGCTCTTTTCCTACCCGTGTGAACGCAGCCACTGCACGCTCCAGATGCTCCTGTTCATGAGCGGCAGAAAGTTGAACACGAATACGTGCCTTACCCTGCGGAACCACCGGATAGAAGAATCCAATGACATAGATTCCTTCGTTCAGCAACCGGGCAGCAAATTGTTGAGCCAGCGGTGCATCATACAACATGATAGGCACAATTGGATGCTCTCCCGGTATGATGTCGAATCCGGCGGAAGTCATGGCCGAACGGAAATACTTTGTATTTTGCTCCAGTTTGTCGCGCAAAGCGGTGCTGGCGCTCAACAGATCAAGCACCTTGATGCTGGCGCCTACGATACTTGGGGCAACCGTATTGGAGAAAAGATAAGGTCGGGAGCGCTGGCGCAGAATTTCCACAATCTCCTTTTTAGCGGAGGTGAAACCTCCACTAGCGCCGCCCAGGGCTTTGCCCAGGGTGCCGGTCACAATATCAATGCGATCCATCACACCACGATACTCATGTGTGCCGCGACCGGTTTTGCCCAAAAATCCTGAGGCGTGGCACTCATCGATGCCCACCATAGCTTCATATTTATCCGCCAGATCGCAGATTTTATCCAGCTGGGCAATGGTGCCGTCCATAGAAAAAGCGCCATCGGTAAAAATGAGTTTGCGCCGGGCGCCGGAGGCTTCTTTAAGGCACTCCTCCAGGGAGTTCATGTCGTTGTGCTTGTAGCGGAATCGCTTAGCCTTACACAAACGGATACCGTCGATGATGCTCGCATGGTTAAGCTCATCACTGATGATGGCATCCTCTTCACCCAGTAGCGGCTCGAACAATCCACCATTGGCGTCGAAAGCGGCCGCGTACAGGATGGTGTCTTCCATGCCCAGGAATTGAGCCAGCTTTTGTTCCAGTTCCTTGTGGATATCCTGGGTGCCACAAATGAAGCGCACACTGGACAAACCGTAGCCATGAGTACGGATAGCCTCAATAGCAGCTTCAATGACCTGAGGATTACTGCTCAATCCGAGGTAGTTATTGGCGCAAAAATTCAAAACCTCCTGTTGCGCGGTAGTATCAATGACCGGGCCTTGAGGAGAGGTGATGATGCGCTCCTGTTTGTACAATCCTGCATCTTTAATGCCTTGTATTTCAGCTTGCAGGGATGATTTTACGTTGGTGAACATATAGTGAGCTGTGGTTAGCGGTTGTTAAACAAAGTTGGATGTTGTTGAAGGTCAATAGCGATACTCCATAACTTCGGTTTTGCCAATTCCCTGGGTGGCTACCACATAGAATCGGCCATAATCAAGGTCTGGAATATTGTCGAATCGGAGGCTATCCTCCAATTGATTAAGCAGTTGTGGAATGGTATTTTGGTGACCAACCAGCAGCAGTTTTTTGCCTTTGGATTGTTCCAATACCATCGGGAACCATTCCGCCTGTTTGTCGGGACGGTAGGATACCAACGGAGGTGTATTTCCTCTTCGTTGCACCGGTTCGGCTGTGAGTTGAGTTCTGCGGTATGGAGAGGCATACACAGAATCCAGACCTGCCTCTGCCAAAATTCTGCCTAATCGCTCTGCTCTGGCGGTTCCCTCCGGCGTTAACAATGGGTCCTTGGGATCGTCTTTCGCTTTTTCCGCGTGTCGTACACAAAAAATATGTGTCCAGGTAGTATCGCCCCAGTGTGGAATAGATTCCGCTTTGCCATCGGCAAATATCAGCTGGCCATTTTTTACAGATTGCAGGTAATTGAACGAGTCCACTTTGTTTGATTGGCAGGCGGTGAAGGGTAAGTAAGCAAGGATCGCAAGCAGCAGGCCGCCAATAAAATGCCGTAGCGAACGACCCAAGTTGGGGAATTTCCGAAGCCTGGTTATGTTTGCAGATATGAATGGGCGCATCGTTACTTTTTTGTTGATTTGCTTAACTCCGCTGAGTGTATTGGCTCAAAGAGAGGAATATCTGGTACCCGGACACAACCTGTTTACCAATAATATTGCTGCCTTGCACCGTTATTTCCCTCAATGGAATGGGGATGGTATACGCTTGTCGGTCAAGGAGTTCAATTTCGACAGTACTGATGTAGACATCCTTGGCCGGGTGATTGCCAACCCAAATGCGGCAGCAAATGTAACCAGTCATGCGAATATAATGGCATCCCTGGCTGGAGGAGCAGGAAATGCAGATTGGGCAGGATTGGGTGCAGCACCCGGATGCCGACCGATTTCCTCCAGTTTTGTCGGGTTGATGCCGGATCCTGATTATGCCTTAACCGGCATTACGGTACAAAACCATTCCTACGGTGTGGATATCCAAAATTGGTACGGGTCCAGAGCTAATGCCTACGACCAATCCACGCTCGAACAACCTGCATTGCTCCATGTTTTTTCTGCGGGCAACAAGGGGGACAGTTCTGCTGTAGAGGGTAAATACGCGGGTATTCCGGGCTTTGCCAATCTGACTGGCGAATTCAAAATGGCCAAGAATATTTTACTGGTGGGTTCGGTCGACGCTTTTGGAATACCGGCGCTGAGAAGCTCCAAAGGCCCGGCTTATGATGGCAGGATCAAACCGGATTTAATGGCCTTTGGCAAGGGCGGCAGCTCGGAGTCGGCAGCACTTACGAGCGGAGTAGCGGCTGTGCTGCAACAAGCCCTTTTGGAAAAGACGGATACACTCCCCCACTCTGATTTGATTCGCGCGCTTTTGATCAATGCAGCCGACGATATCGGCCAGCCCGGGCCCGATTTCGAAAGTGGATTCGGGAATCTAAATGCCTGGAAAGCGGCAAAGTTGGTACAACAAGGCAACTATGCTACAGGGGAAGTTCAGAGTGGACAAGTCCTCGCGATACCATTGTCCATCAGTACCCCCGTGCAGTCGTTTAAAGTCACCCTGGCCTGGAACGATCCTCCGGCCAATGCACCGTCTGACATGGCCCTGTTGCATGACCTTGACCTGCGGGTAGTTTCACCAACGGGCATGGAATATTTCCCCTGGGTATTGAATACCTACCCACATCCGGACTCCCTTCGAATGCCGGCAAGAACCGGGTCAGATAGTTTGAATACCGTGGAGCAAATTTTGGTAACACTGCCCGAAACAGGTTTATGGGAAATTCAAATCCGGGCGCCTGCGGGGTTAAATGCCACGCAACATTTCGGAATGGCATGGAGTCAGGATTCCTTGCATCAATTCAACTGGGAGTATCCTCTGAAAGGCGCTCCAGCCGTCTCTGGTACTCAGGTCGTTTTACAATGGCAAACCAATCAAACCACTGCCTTCGGAACCCTGAGGTGGCGGGATGTTCGGACATCCGACTGGCAGTTGGCATTGGATTCCGTAGCGCTTCAGGTGGGATGGGTCAGGTGGACATTCCCGGATTCCACTATAGCTATGCAATTGAACATGGTAACAGGTGGCACAGACCACCTTTCCGACACCTTTTTAGCAAGCCCGGAATTAAGAATGCGGGTAGGATTTAACTGTCCGGACTCGGTGATGTTATTCTGGAACCCTATTCCAGGCCAGGTGAGTTATCAATTGTATGCGCTTGGCAATCAATATCTTGAGCCACTACTGACTACAAAGGACACCTTAATCGTACTGCAAAAAAATGCTTATTCATCCACCAGATTTGCCGTGGCCGCAGTCCATGACTATCTGGTGCCCAATCGAAGAAGTGCCGCTCCCGACATAGGTAACCAGGGGGTGGAATGTTATTTCTACAGGCTTGAAGCCCAATGGTATGGCAACCCATATATTGAGTTGACTTTGTCACTGGGAACGGATTATGGGATAAACAGCATTACCTTTGAAAAAAAGCAGGGCGGCGTTTTTTTGCCCTTTGCCGAGCAGGACGCCAACGGCCCCTTGTATATGCTTACAGATGATTCTCCACATACTGGAGTCAACGAAAAAAGAGCCAGGCTGAATCTGGCCAATGGTAATTTT
>JADZFI010000020.1 GCA_020850025.1 Saprospiraceae bacterium | reverse complement strand
CAATGGCCTGTACCCCGGGGAACCAGGTGATTATGGCCGACAAGCGTGGTGTCATGGCGCAAAAAGGGCTGGTTAATGACAATCCAGACCCGCTTTGGGCACAGCAGATTCGAACAGCGAAAGGTCCAGATTCAGGCCTCTTTGAAGCAGTAATACGCCAACTATGCCCAGCAGAATGGGCTGTGCCACCCTGATTCTGTTGCGGATGGATATGCCCAGCGACTGACTGAATACGCTTACCCCCAACAACAGCGGCAGCGTACCCAAACCGAATATGGCCATAAAAACACCGCCTTCTGCCCCGCCGAAGGAGGCCAGCGCGCCGGCCAGCGCAGCGTACACCATACCGCAGGGAAGTAAGCCGTTCAGCAAACCAATGCTAAAGGTGCTGCCGTTGGGGTTGGTGCGCAGCATTTGCCCAATGCCCGTTTTCACTTTTCGGGAAAAAGCGCCAAAACCAGGCAGAGCAGTGATGAGTTGTTCAAATTTCCACGACATCAGGGCCATGCCCAGCATGAGCACCCCGGCGGCAATGGACAACACTTTTTGCATTCCCGCCAGCGCCAGCCCCTTTCCCAGCAAACCGAACAAAACGCCCAAAGCGGCATAGGTCAGTATCCTCCCGCTATGATATACCAGCATTTGCCTGGTAACGGCCCATTTTTCGTTTGCCTGAAGGGGCAATGCCAACAACACGGGGCCACACATCCCCACACAATGCAGGCTGCCGGCCAGGCCGAGCAACAAAGCAGGGAGGAAAAGTTGGGCGTTGGGCATGGTGGTTTAGGGACTCATGAGGGTGGTTTCCCAGAAATACTTTTTGCCGTCGGTGGTTTCCCATTCGAGTTCTGCGTGCCAGCGACCGGAGGTCATGGCGCCGGCTGGCACGTCTACTGAGGAGGCATTTTCCAGGGAGGCGGTTACGTCTTCGCGGGTAGTAGCGGAGCGGAAGCATTTGATGGCGCCTTTGTTGGCCACCATTCCTTCCGGCAAGGATGCCTGAATGCTTTTGGAGGCAGCATCGTACGCCACTTTGGGCATAACGGCCATGGCAGCAGCGTTTTGTTTGCGCTCCAGACGGTCCTGGTAATTGAGGTCCAGAGCGTAATAATCCTTCTGCACCAGTTGAGGCGGGTATTTGGTGGTGGATACCACGGCAAAGATCATGCTGCTCGCAAACAGCGTAAAGAATATGACGATTCCGGTTCCCCAGTTGAATTTCATGATGTGTTATGTTTTAGATCCTTTAAAAAATCACCTTGCCGGCCCAAGGAAGTTGGTTTCCACTTCATCCACTTTTTTGCCATTGGAGATGATTTCAATGACAATAGGCGTTTTTCTGCTCTGAAGCTTGTCTTCCGGCATTTCCACAAAGAAAGCGCCTTCCAGTTTCTGGCCTTTTGCAAGGGAGGTTGGCGGTTGGCCTACCACCTGAATAACGGCGCCAGGGGTTGGGCTACGCAACTCAACAGGCAAGTCTTTGGAGGTTTTATTGATAAGTACGTAGGTGTACAAATTGGTGAGGTGTGTTTCATCTTTTTGTTGGTACAACTGGCCCGGAGAGCGCAGAATGATGGTTTCTATGATGCCCCGGCGGGCAATCAGGAAAACATCCAGCGACAACAGTGCCATCAGCACAAAGGTATAAGCCCATACCCGCGTGGTAAATATTTTCCGATTGCCGGTTTGGATACCGGTCATGGAATCGTACCGGATCAGACCAGTGGGGCGGTTCACTTTGGTCATGATGGCATCGCAGGCATCCATGCAGGCGGTACAGTTGGTGCATTCAAGTTGTGTGCCGTTACGGATATCTATGCCGGTAGGGCAAACATGCACGCACAACCTGCAATCAATACAATCTCCGGCCCTCGGTGCTGCTCCAACGGAGGTAGCAGACGCTGCCCCTACTGACTCCTGAATCTTTTGCACAGGATCCTGATAAGTAGCCTGGCTGGCAGGAGATTGTGTGTTTTTATCTTTTTTCAGTTTGGTTCTGGGTTCTCCCCGCACATGGTCGTACGCTACTACAATGGAGTCTTTGACCAGCAGCACACCCTGCAGTCGGCCATAAGGGCAAATGGTGGTACATACTTGCTCCCTGAGGCGGGCGAATACGCCATAAAATGCCAGGCTGAACAAGATCATGGCGGAGAAACCGCCCATGTGCTGGGCAATGGGTTCATTGATGATCTTGATTACCTCATCCAGCCCGATGATATAGGCAAGAAAGAAATTGGTAAAAATCAGAGACAATCCATAAATAATGCCGTGCTTCAGCACCTTTTTACGGATTTTTTGGGCTGTCCAGGGCGATTGATCCAGTTTTCGCTGCTCGCCGGCATCCCCTTCAATCCAGTATTCTATCCTTCGGAAAATCATTTCCATGAACACGGTTTGTGGACAAATCCAACCGCAAAATAACCTTCCGAACACCACCGTAAAAAGGATGATGAACACAATAAAAGTGAGCGTGGCAAGCACAAACAAGTGGAAGTCCTGTGGCGTAAACAACAGGCCAAACAACACAAACTTGCGCTCCAGAACATTAAACAACAGGAATTGCTCTCCATCTACCTTGATGAAAGGCAGCGTAAAAAAGAATGCCAAAAAGGCAATGGTCACCCAGGTGCGGTAATTGTAATACTTGCCGCTGGGTTTCTTAGGATACAGCCAAACGCGTTTCCCCTCGGCGTCCACCGTTGACATGTGGTCGCGAAATTCCTCAGAATCTTCTATGACTTGGTTGATATAGTCCTGGTTCATAGCCCCTTTGTAATGTATTGGAGAAGGGCTGGTAAAAGTTATCCGGAATGATACAGACCGGAATATCTTTCACCAACCCTTTTTACTTCGCTAAAACGATTAGCCTTTGGAGGTTTGAGTGGTGTCGGCAGCTGGTGTTGCGCCTTCTTCCTTCCAAATTTCACCCTGCGGCGCCTTCGGATTCGGAGGATTAGTGCCTTGGAGCGTCAGAATGTAGCTGGCTACTTTCTGCATATCCACTGGTTTCAATTGTGCCGACCAGGCAATCATACCCTTATCCGGCACACCATACTTGATGGTTTTGAAGACATTTTTAATGCCTCCGCCGTGAATCCAGTACTCATCGGTGAAGTTCGGACCAACAGTACCTTCGCCTTTTTGGCCATGGCAGGCTGCACAGGAGTTTTTGAAAATCAACTCGCCTTCGCCAAGTGCAGAGGCATCTGTCAATGCCGTCACATTGGATTCATCCACGGCATTTGCCTTACCGGCCAATGCAATGGCGATCTCCTTCTTGGCAGTTTCCACTTCCTGCCGGTATTGTTCATCCTGATTCGGGCCATCGCCGCCCCAGTGGTAATACCACATATAGCCTACAGCCCAAATGACCGTAAGAATGAACATATTGACCCACCATGGTGGCAAGTGATTATCCAATTCCTTGATGCCGTCGTAGCTATGGTCCAGCGTAATATCCCCTTCTCGCTCCACCGGAATAGGATCCTCCCAGTACGTCTTGCGCAAACGGGTGAAGAAGTCGTCTCCTTCTACATAAGCACCGGACTCCTCACTTTCCACAGGAATTCCACGCTTTTCTGATTCCATGCGGATCAGGTTTTTGGTGAGCATCGCATTCGTACGCACCACAACCGCCACCACAATCACAAAGAGCAGTACAGAAATGATCAGAAATGCCGTGGACATAAGGTTGTTTAAGCCATCCACTTTCGGACCCGGAGCAGCTGCAGCGGCAGCCTGCCCCCAAATGGAGCTAAGGCTGAAGAATAGCAGCACTAAAGTTGGCAGAAATTTTTTCGATTTCATGTTTGAAAAAATGGTTTGCCCTGTCCCGCTTCCACTACAGAAGCAGAGGCGGGATAAGGTTTATCTTTAATCTTCCAATGGCATGCTTGCCATGCGATCCATGTCTTCTTTTTTAAAGATGAATGCGCGAATGGCGACTACGCAAAAGGTGCAAAAGAAAAGCAGCAGGGTACTTACCCCAAACCACTGAACTCCTTCGACCGATTCAAGCAGATACTTGTACATTGAAAAGCAGGTTGTATGGTGAAAAATATTTCATAAACCCGGGCGATCAGCTCGCCAACCGCCCGGGCTCACAGAAACGGTTATTGTTTTGGTTGTACTTTGATGTCGGTGCCAAGGCGTTGCAGGTAAGCAATGATGGCTACAATCTCCTTGTCGGCCACATTCGCATCCTTGATGCCCTGATCTGCCAGATTTCTGGCCACCTTCTGCGCTTGCTCTTTGGCATTATCCACGGCATATTTTTCAAAATCCTTGGGATATGGTGTGCCCAACTTTCGAAGCACCGTGATTTTGGCCGGAATATCGCTCAGGTCAAGCTGGTCATCTACCAGGTGCGGATATGCAGGCATGATAGAGCCTGGCGACATACTGGTCGGGTCCATCATGTGGTTGTAGTGCCAACTGTCAGGGTATTTTCCACCTTCGCGCCACAGATCCGGACCGGTACGCTTACTGCCCCACAGGAACGGACGGTCGTAGATGTATTCGCCGGACTTGGAGTATTCTCCATATCGCTCGGTTTCATCCCGGAACGGACGGATCATCTGGGAGTGGCAACCAACGCAGCCCTCGCGGATATAGATATCCCGACCCGCCAACTCAAGCGGAGTGTAGGGTTTCACGGTAGAAATCTTCGGCACCTGACTGTCTACAAATACCATCGGTATGATTTGTACGATACCGCCGATGGCTATCACAACAGTGCTCCACAACAACATCTGCATGGGGCGACCTTCGATCCATCGGTGCCAGTGTTCGCCGGCATGAACCACTGGCTTCGGACGAGCCGGAGCTTCAGCGGCTTCATCAGCCATGAACGAGCCTTGTGCTGCTGTTTTGAACAGATTGTACACGCCAATAAGAACCCCTACGAAGAACAGCGTTCCGCCCACTGCGCGAAGCGTGTACATAGGCATGATCTGCGTTACGGTATCAAGGAAGTTACCCCATGCGAGGGTGCCCTCCGGCGTAAATTCTTTCCACATCAAAGCCTGCGTCCAGCCGGCCCAGTACAGCGGAATAGCGTAGAATACGATGCCCAAAGTGCCCAGCCAGAAGTGAATGTTGGCCAGTTGCTTGGAATACAACTCTGTGCGGTACATACGCGGCCAAAGCCAGTACAAAGCACCAAACGTCAGGAAGCCATTCCAACCCAGTGCGCCTACGTGTACGTGCGCAATGGTCCAGTCGGTAAAGTGGCTAATGGCATTAACGGATTTGATAGAGAGCAGCGGGCCTTCAAACGTGGCCATACCGTATGCAATAACGGCTACCACCATGAATTTCAGTACCGGATCGTTTGCCACCCGGTCCCAGGCGCCGCGAAGCGTAAGCAGGCCATTCAGCATACCCCCCCAGGACGGAGCGATCAGCATGATGCTGAATACGGTACCCAGGGATTGTACCCAATCGGGCAATGTAGAATACAGTAGGTGGTGCGGGCCAGCCCAGATGTAGATAAATATCAGTGCCCAGAAGTGAATGATGGACAACTTATAGGAGTAAACCGGGCGATTGGCAGCCTTGGGCAGGAAATAGTACATCATGCCCAGGTACGGGGTAGTCAGGAAGAATGCCACTGCATTGTGTCCGTACCACCACTGCACCAGTGCTTCCGTAACGCCGGAAAACACCGGGTAACTCTCTGTCAGCGTTACAGGCCATTCCAGACTTCTAACAATGTGCAGTACCGCCACCGTTACCCATGTGGCTATGTAGAACCAGATAGCCACATACAGGTGACTTTCGCGGCGTGTTAGAATGGTACCGAACATATTGATGCCAAACACCACCCAAATGAGCGTGATGGCAATATCCAGCGGCCAGATGAGTTCAGAGTACTCACCGCTGGTCGTCAAACCAAGCGGAAGGGTAATCGCGGCAGCCAGAATAATGAGCTGCCAGCCCCAGAAGTGGATCCACGAAAGCGTATCACTCCACATACGGGCTTTTAACAATCGCTGAAGAGAGTAATAAACCCCCATAAAAATACCGTTACCCACAAAAGCGAAAATAACGGCGTTTGTGTGCAGCGGGCGCAAGCGACCGAAGGTCAGCCACGGCCCTAAATTGTTTAAGGAGGGAAAGATGATCTGAAGGGCCAGAATAAGCCCGACCAGCATCCCCACTACCGCAAAAATGAACGAGGCCAAACCAAAGGCCCGCACAATTTTGTTGTCGTACTGAAATTGTTGAATGTTACTCATAAAGAAGGCTTTAAATCTTCGTCTTGTTGTTTTTCCGTGGATGTGTTTTTACTATCCTGCATTCCCTGCTTCTGGGTGCCATCGTCGAAAAGCATCCGTATAGCAGGCGTATATTCGTCGTCGAACTGCCCACTTCCGGCTGCTTTCAGGTAGGCTATCAAAAAGCCCGCCGCCAGCAACAGACTGACCAAAATGAGGAAAAGCATGATTTTCATACTTGGATCGGTTCCCAGATGTGACTGAAAACGGTCGCAAGTTGGGCCTTCATGAAAAAGATGGCTGATGATGAAAATCAGGATGGGCAGTGATCTTGGTTCGACCGTCTTTTTTTTCTGTAAGTCATCCCCCAACCTGACCTGGATCATCCCGGCATTATCCGGATATCCGACAATTTTGCAACACAACCAATACCTGTTTAATATGCAAAATACAACGCCTATATCCAAGATAATGACCCGAAAGCCGGCCACGGTTGCACCCTCTGATCATTTGGAAACCGTGCAGGAGATTTTTGAAAAATTCGGGTTTCACCATGTACCGGTCGTGGAAGACGGCCATCTGGTGGGTATTGTCAGCTACACCGATTACCTGCGGGTAATTCAGGAGGTATATGGCAACTCAGATGAACTGAAACGAAATGAACATCTTTTGAAGGCCGTTATAGTAAGAGAAGTCATGACCGACCACCCGGTTTGCCTGGCGCCGACTGACACTGTTGAAGATGCCCTGCGCATTTTCAAAACCAATCATT
>JADZFI010000019.1 GCA_020850025.1 Saprospiraceae bacterium | reverse complement strand
TCTGGCCTTGTTTGAATGTTTGCGTTATGGCGACAACGGCTCCTACCACTACACAGCCAACCCAGTGCTCCGATCCCAAAAAATTGCGGATTACTTTAGTCCGTTCGTCACCGGGAGTCCTTGTTACACCGTAAGCGCCGAAGAGCCTGTTGCAAAGCTACAGGCCCGTATATCGCCCAATCCGTTTGAGGATCAGCTCTGGATTACGCTGGAAAGTGCTCCCGAGGGAGTAGCCCAGGCAATTTTGGTGGATTTTTCCGGCAAAACCGTTTGGAACGCAGAAGTACAGCTGCACGAAGGAGACAACCTCTTGAACGGTTGGGGAAAGCTTCCTGCGGGCATGTACGCGCTGCACCTGCGCACAGGCACGGGAGCGGGAGTTTGGAAAGTGGTACGGTAGACGGCTTACGGTGGACGATGGACGGCTTACGGTGGGCGGTGGACGATGTGAGCTTAGCTGCTTGGCTTAGGGGAAAGCGGTTCATGTCTTTTGGGTTGATCATAGGTCAATAGCTCTCCCTCTTCGGAGGTTTTTTCAAAGCCCTGTCTTTCCAGCAGGCGGATGGCGGGGGCATTGCCACGGGTGGTGATGGCATAAACCCGGGTTAGATGCATCTTTTCCCTGCCGAATTCGGCTGCCAGGGCAATGGCTTCCGACATGTAGCCTTTGCCCTGGCAATCGGGCAACAGGATGCAACCCAACTCGCCGGCGCCTTTATTGAATCCGCCGCGGTAGAAACCGCAGGTGCCGGTTAGGATGCCGGTTTGCAGGTCTTCAATTCCCCAGTGGATGCTTTCTCCCAGGAGGTAGTCCTGATGGATTTTACCGAGCATCTGGGCAGCTTCTGCCACCGTCTCCGCTTTTCGGCCATCGTACATGGAGATGTCGAGCAGCGCTTCGGCATCTTCGGCGGTAAGCGGACGAAGCAACACGCGAACACCGGTGAGCACAGGGTAATCCGGATAGGGAGGCAGATACAGCATAATGACTTAATAAGATTTGGTTGATTGTTCGGGATTTCACCACTATTTCTGTCAAGTTCGGGGCAAACGCCCTTTTTCCGCGCCGGGCTGAATCCTGCAGGCACTACATTTGACGGATACATCCGAAAATACTGATGAGTCGTTTCATCTTGTTCATGCTGCTGCTGTTGTTTGCTACAAAAGCGGGCAGCCAAACGCCAGACACCATTCCGCCTTATCTGACCTGCAAGCCGCCAGGGCAAGTTACGGTGAGGTACTGTATAGAGGAGCTCAATGCATCAGATGTAATAGACAGTTTATTTGACGACAGCGCACCCATTTCCCTGGGGATTCATCGCAAATGCATGGGTAATGCTTTCCCGGAGTACAGTTATCTCTACTTTTCAGACTGGGATCTTGGTCCCCAAACGGTATCTGTATGGGCCAAAGACGCGTCGGGGAATGTTTCATCGTGTACCACCAGCGTACAGGTTATGCTGCAATTTGAGGCATTTTGTGATCCTGACATGCGTTTTGGCTACAAAACACCACTTGGCAAAGGAATTGACAGCTTGATGATCAGCATCAATACTCACAACTGCGATGCAGACACCTTTAACAGAAGTATATACATTGGCACCCCCGGATGTTGCCAGACCCTCAGCGGAACGTACTTTCAACTCGGCACGGTAGTACCTGCTCCCGGTTATGAAGGGGTGGTAGAAATCATCAAAAACGATGCGCCGCTCAACGGCGTTACGAGCTTCGATATCACCCTGATCTCCAAACACATTCTCGGCCTGGAAACCCTGGACTCCCCCTACAAGATCATTGCCGCCGACGCCAATCAGGACGGGAAGGTGACCACTTTCGATATCATTGTGTTGCGCAGACTGATCCTGGGGGTTATTTCGGAATTGCCCAACGGCAAATCCTGGCGGTTTATTCCGGCCGGCTATGTTTTTCCCAATCCAGCGAACCCATTTGAACCTCCCTTTCCGGAGGAATACAGGATTCTGTCTTCAGATCCGGGAATTCCTTCCACATTCCCGTTTACTGGCTTGAAAATTGGAGATGTGAACTATTCTGCTTTCCCGGGAGGATAGCGCCAGTTCCATTTGCCAGTTTTTGTCATATGTGCAGTATGTAAGTACTGGGCATTTGCAACTTCCATACCTTTGGTTAATGCTTTAATTAAGCTGCTTTACACTTCGTTTCATTTTTAAATTTTTTCATTATGCAAAATTCAACGTTTCGAAAAACAAACAAATTTCTTGATTTAATTTGCCCCCCCCGCTAAACAAGATTATTTGTTTCGCATTTGTGGTTTTATTCGGCATATTCTTTAGTCACCCAAAGGCATGTGCACAAGGACTTGAATGTGGCTTGGATATACCCACTCAAATAGTTCAAGAGCTCATTGAAAAACAGCCCCAAATTGAGGAATTCATCGCCAATTTAGAACAACAGGGAAGTTCTCCGCTAAATATCGGTGGAATACCAGTTAGATTTACTGCAATAACCGGGCCTTCCGGGGGATTTTCATTGTCTCAAGCAAATGTAAATTTTGCTTTAAACGCACTAAATCAAGCATTCTCACCCATGGGAGTCAACTTTATTCAATGTGGTGAAATAAATGAGATCTGGGATGATCGAATAAAGTCAAGTGAAGAGGTAGATCAATTTATAACCTCTTTTGCCTATGCCTCTGGCACTCTGGAGGTTTTCGTTAAGTCGAGTACGCCTCCTCCCTATGCTCCAATTCCAGAACAGGCATATCAAAGTGGGAATCCAAATTGGCCTACTGGAGCTTTTCAACATACCAATTTTGTTAAATTGAATGGTCCTGCCGACTTAGGACCTACATTGGTACATGAGACAGGACATCACTTTGGGTTGCTTCACACACATTTTGTTTCCTCCACCAACTACTCCTCTCCGCCGGTATCAGATGCTAATGATCACCCATACCCAGTATTGGATGCCAACAATCAAATCATTCCCACTTGGTGGGGAAGAGAATTGGTGATAAGACAAAACTTGAGTCCTAATTCTCCCAAGCCTTTCAAAACAGTCAACTTTTTAAGTTCCGGTGACCTAGTTGAGGACACCCCTGCCGACTGCGCCAACATCCCTTCCTTTTTCCCTGGCTGCCCGATAACGGCCCAAAATGTAGGTTGCGATTTTAACAACACCTTAACCTATACAGATTACAACGGTGACGGTGTAAACCCTCCTCCTGCGGGATATAGCCTTGGTCGGAATTATATGTCTTACTGGAGGATCAATTGTCTGAATCAATTCACAACCAAGCAATTGCAAAGAGCAAAATTCTATTATGATACCGAAAGGGAGCCTCATTATGCATTGCCTCGTTGCGGCACATTCACTGATCGGGTGGAGTTTGAAGGAACAAATTTGGGACTTCATAATGTTAGCATCAGAGTTCGACATTCTAACGACCAAAAATGCAATGTGACAAGTAGCAAATTGGGTAATTTTAGTGGACTTTTGCATCAAGACGTGTTTAATACACATATCTATCACAACGGCAAAAAAAACACGCTGGAGTTTGCTACCAACCCACTGAAAATCCATTATGGCCATACCCGATGCGAGTGGATAAAAGGGGTCAATGTAGGAGATTTGCTATTCATTAGAGATCATATCCTTGGCAATATCCCACTTTCAAATGGTTATCGAATTATCGCAGCAGATGCTAATAAGAGCAATAGTGTAACTACCTTTGATATTGTTGAGTTGAGGAAACTGATTCTTGGCGTTTATTGGGACTTCCTTCCCAATCAGGAGCAGCCTTTCAGATATATTCCTGAGGTTATCCCTCAAACCATGGGGAATCAGTTCAATATACAGCCTTTCACTTTGTTAAATGGCGCCTATTTGGAACAGGGATGGACTTTTTCCATTCCACCCGATGGCCAGCGTGGTTTTGATGGCATTAAAATTGGTGATGTGAATTCTACCTGGCCAACAGACAATGCTCCTTGCCAGGATGAACCTGAACAGGTGGGTACACCATCGGTTGTGCTGGCTGTGCCTACAATTAATTTAGCTCAAAACGATATAGTAGGACTGACCATTAAAAGTCAACAATCCCTTGCATTGGCTGGATTCCAGTTAGGCTTAACAATCCCGTCTGAAAAATTGGAGGTACTTGATATCATCACTGGCGCTATGACGGATTACAACAAAACAGAACATTTTGGAATAGGATTGCAAGACTCTAACGCGCTGACTACTGCATGGATAAGCCCTACCGGGTTCCTAAATATTCCGGCTGGGGGAACATTCTTTACGGTAGTTGTCAAAGCAAAATCTGTTATCCCAAACCTACAAAATGTTGTTTCTCTTTCAAGCGATGTTTTGTCGCCATTGTTTATTCAAGGAGGAAATAGCCTGGTTTCCATACCTGCCTCGTTAAATATGGAGGCTACTCCAATTTCGGGCAATCGGGATGCTTCTGATGCTAATTT
>JADZFI010000018.1 GCA_020850025.1 Saprospiraceae bacterium | reverse complement strand
GCCTGTATGCTAAAAAATCCCCTTCTTTGCAATCCAAAAATGCCAAGCCGAACGCCAACCCGAACACTCAAACACCCAAACACTCAAACACTTCACCCATGCACTTCGAAACCCTCGCCATTCGCTTACAAACCGGGCGTACGCAGCACCGGGAGCATAGCACGCCGATTTTCCCTACCTCCAGTTTTGTGTTTGAGGATGCCGAACAGATGCGGGCCTTGTTTGCCGACGAGCAGGAGGGCAATATCTACAGCCGGTTCACCAACCCGGGGGTGCGGGAGTTTGAAGAAAAAATGGCCGCGCTGGAGGGCACGGAAGATGCTTTCGCCACTGCTACCGGGATGGCGGCGGTGAACGCCTCGTTCATGGCCTTTTTGAATGCCGGCGATCATATTTTGTGTTCCAGAGCGGTGTTTGGTTCCACGCTTACGGTGGTGGGGCAATTCCTGCCGCGCTGGGGCATTCAGGCCGATTTTTTCGATCCCCGCGATACGGATTCCTGGCAGCAACTGCTGAAGCCCAATACCCGGATGATGTTTCTGGAAACTCCCACCAATCCCGGACTCGATATCGTGGATCTGGCATTTGCCGGCGAATTTTGTCGCAAAAACAACCTGATCCTGAATGTAGACAACTGTTTTGCCACCCCTTATTTGCAACAACCGGCCGGTTATGGCGCGCATTTGATCACGCATTCTGCCACCAAATTCATCGACGGTCAGGGCCGTGTGATGGGGGGCGTGGTGTGTGGCTCCAAAGCACTCATTGCCGAGATTCGGAAATATTGTCGCTCCACGGGTCCGTCGCTCTCGCCCTTCAATGCCTGGGTGCTTTCCAAAAGCCTGGAAACCCTGGCCATACGGATGGATCGCCACTGCGAAAATGCCGAGCAACTGGCCCGGCTCCTTTCAGCCCATCCAAACGTGGAGCGCGTGATACATCCGTTTCTGGAGAGTCACCCGGACCACCAGATTGCCCGCCGGCAAATGAAAAAAGGCGGCGGACTGGTGGCGTTCGAGATTCGCGGAGGCGTGGAAGCCGGCCGGAAATTCCTCGACAAACTCAGCATGTGTTCCCTCTCCGCCAACCTGGGCGATACCCGCACCATCGTTACACACCCAGCTTCTACCACCCATGCGCGCATCAGCCCGGCAGCCAGAGCGGCAGCAGGCATCACCGACGGCATGATCCGGATTTCTGCCGGACTGGAGCACCGGGACGACATCTGGGCAGATTTGGAACAGGCCCTAGGGTACTCGTCAATCATGTAATCTTTATGCAATACCACACGCACCCTTCTCCCTTCCCGCTCGAAAACGGTGGCGTTCTGCCCCAACTCACCATCGGGTATCACACCTTTGGCGTGCTGAATGAGTCGCGCGATAACGTGATCTGGGTATGCCATGCGCTTACGGCTAACTCTGATGTATCTGATTGGTGGTCAGGTCTTTACGGGCCGGGTAACCTGTTCGATCCGGAAAAATATTTCATTGTTTGTGCCAACATGATCGGCTCCTGTTATGGCAGCACGGGGCCGAGAAGCATTCATCCGGACACCGGGAAGGCCTATGGCATGGATTTTCCGCTGGTGAGCATTCGCGACATTGCTCGGGCGCATGCGCTGCTGTTCAGGCATTTGGATCTGGCCGAAATAAAACTCTGCATAGGCGGCTCCTGCGGCGGTCACCAGGTATTGGAAATGGCTTTTGAGCTCCCGGAAAAAATCCGGAAAATGGCCCTGTTGGTGTGCGCCGCCCGCGAATCGGCCTGGGCCATTGCCATTCACGAAAGTCAGCGCATGGCCATTCAGGCAGATCATACCTGGACCAACGACGACGATCACGGCGGCCAGGCAGGCCTGCGCGCCGCCCGGGCCATCGGGCTGCTCAGTTATAGAACCATTGAAGCTTACCGCGAAACGCAGACGGATGCCGACGAAAAAATGGAGCATTTCCGGGCGGCCAGTTACATGAATTATCAGGGCGACAAGCTGGTGCGCCGGTTTAACGCACAGTCGTACTGGCAGCTAACCCGCATCCTCGACACGCACAATGTGGGTCGGGGCCGCGGAGGCGTACCGGCTGCGCTCGGTCAACTACGGATGCCGGCATTCGTCTTTTCCATACAGCGCGATTTGTTGATTCCGCCGTATGAACAGGAGGTGTTGGCCAAATACCTGCCCAATGCGCAGTTTTATTCCATGGATTCCATTTATGGGCATGATGGGTTTTTAATAGAAACCGAGGTTTTGAAACGCGAGCTGGCATCATTCCTTATATCTTGATAAGGCACGAAGCGGGGTACACGAAGGCACAAAGGCGCTAAGGCACAAAGGTTTAGCAGCTTCGCTGCATAAACAGATTGTCGGCAGAATGCCGACTCCTAACCTCTTTGTGCCTTGGCGCCTTTGTGCCTTCGTGTATTTCACTTCGTGCCTTAAATTACCTGGAAGCCGTGTGCATAAGGATCCTCCTCCGGGTCCACGATGATGGTATTGTATCCATACACCACTGCCCAGCCCTGGATGCTGGGGCGCATGGCTTTTTTACCCGCCACGCTGGTTTCCTCCTCTATCCGGCCGATGAATTTGGAGCCGATAATGCTTTCATGCACAAACTCCTCTCCCGGGCGCAGCAAACCTTTGGCGTACCACTGCGCCATGCGCGCGCTGGTGCCCGTGCCGCAGGGCGAGCGATCAATGGCTTTGTCGCCATAAAACACCGCATTCCGGGCCGTTGAGGTGGGGTCCAGCGGTTGGCCGGTCCAAAGGATATGGCTCAGGCCGTTAATGGTAGGATTTTCCGGATGCACAAACCGGTGCTCCGCGTTGATCCGTTTGCGCATTTCCCGCGCCCAGCCGATGAGCTGCTCCGCGCGGAAATGCTCCAGCCCGGGAAAGTTTTTTTGCACATCCACAATGGCGTAAAAGTTGCCCCCGTAGGCCACATCTACCTGCAAGGCGCCCAGCTCCGGACATTCCACCGAAATATTTTCAGCAGCTAAATAGGCCGGCACATTGGTGAGTCGCACCCATTTTACCTTTTTCCCTTCCTGATGATACACCACCTCCACCAGTCCGGCGGGCGTTTCGAGGCGCAGTTTGCCGGGCGTTTTGGGCGTCACCAGACCCTGCTCAATGGCAATGGTAACGGTGCCGATGGTGCCGTGTCCGCACATGGGCAGGCACCCGCTGGTTTCGATGAACAACACGGCTACATCGTTGGCCGGATCGTGCGGCGGGTAAAGAATGCTTCCGCTCATCATATCGTGCCCCCGCGGTTCGAACATCAGAGCATGGCGAATCCAGTCGTACTCCCGCAGGAAATGCTGGCGTTTTTCGCTCATATTGGCGCCGTTCAGGTTGGGCCCGCCACCGGCTACCACCCTAACCGGGTTGCCCCAGGTGTGTGCGTCGATGCAGAAAAAGGTCTTTGACATGGGAGTGTGGGAGTGTGCGAGTGTTTGAGTGTGCGGGTGTTCGAGTTGGCGTTGGGCTTGGGATTGTGGTTTGCCGGGCGAATAACGCGAATTTTTTACTGTCGGGGTGACTGCCAGTCACCCCGACAGTAAAAAATTCGCGTTATTCGCCCAGCAAGACATCAACAACGAAATGGAAAATATGACCTATCGCCTGCTAAGCACGAGGCTGTCGCATTTTTAATTTTACCGCAGAGTCGGAGAGACG
>JADZFI010000017.1 GCA_020850025.1 Saprospiraceae bacterium | reverse complement strand
CTGGTTCACACCCGGATCGTTGAACTGACTGGCTATGCAACCGAATACCGGCATATCGTCTACCTGTTTGTCCCAGGCATTGCGGTTGCGCTGCACCTGCTTGCGTACATCGCGCAGGGCATCCTGTGCGCCACGCTTGTCGAACTTGTTGATGGCGATCACATCGGCAAAATCTAGCATGTCGATCTTTTCCAACTGAGTGGCAGCCCCGAATTCCGGGGTCATCACGTACAGCGACACATTGGAGTGATCAATGATCTCCGTATCGCTCTGGCCAATGCCTGAAGTTTCCAGAATGATCAGGTCGAACCCGGCCGCTTTCAGGATTTCCACGGCGGATTGCACGTATTTGGAAAGGGCCAGGTTGCTCTGGCGTGTGGCCAGGGAGCGCATGTACACGCGCGGATTGTTGATGGCGTTCATCCGGATACGGTCGCCGAGCAGGGCGCCGCCGGTTTTGCGCTTGGAGGGGTCTACAGAGACAATGGCGATGGTTTTATCTTCAAAATCGAGCAGGAACCGGCGCACCAGTTCGTCTACCATGGAGGATTTACCTGCACCACCAGTGCCCGTGATACCCAGAATGGGCGATGTTGTTTGGGCAGCATCCGGGAAATGCGCTTTCAGTTTGGGCGCCACTTCCTTTTCGTACAATTCGGGGTTGTTTTCCGCAATAGAGATCAGGCGGGCTACCACATTGTTGCGCTGTTTGCTGGCGCTCAGCTTTTCGCCCGGCTTCAAAGCTTCGAGTGATTTCATTTCTCCGTTGACGGAAAAACCAACCGGGAAATCGCATTTCTGCAGCACGTCATTGATCATGCCCTGCAAGCCCATGGCGCGACCATCGTCGGGGTGGTAAATTCGGGCAATGCCGTAATCATGCAGCTCCTTGATTTCGGAGGGCAGAATGGTGCCGCCGCCGCCGCCAAATATTTTGATATGACCGGCTCCGCGTTCCTTGAGCAGGTCGTACATGTATTTGAAGTATTCGTTGTGACCGCCCTGGTAGCTGGTAATAGCGATGCCTTGCACATCCTCCTGAATGGCGCAATCCACAATCTCCTGTACGGAGCGGTTGTGGCCCAGGTGAATGATCTCGGCGCCGCTGCTTTGCATGATACGACGCATGATATTGATGGCGGCATCGTGTCCATCGAACAGGGATGCGGCGGTTACGAGGCGGACTTTGTGGTGAGGCTGGTAAGGTGCGGGCTGTTGCATAACTTTCGCAGTGCGGTTTTTCGGCCGCAAAGGTACACAAGAGTAACGCCTCGATGCACCTAATGTTTATTGCTTAAAAAACTCCAGCACCCGCAAGGTTTCACCCCGGGTGTTTTCCAGCACCAGATAATACTGTCCGGCGGGTTCGGTAATCAGCGGGTAATGTTGATCCGGGCGTGCTTCCATGCGCCGTATCAGTCTTCCATCGGCGTTAAACAGGGTCAGGGCCGCTACTTTTTCAGCATGTTGCAGGGCAAACCAGTGAGTAGCCGGGTTGGGGAAAAGTTGGATGCCCGGAGCATCGGGCTCCGAATCTGCCAGCAACTGGCAATCGCGGAGTTGGTAAATGCCTTCCAGAGAATCTTCAGGAGGCGTGAGCCTTTTTACTTTCATCAAGACGATGGCGCAGCAGCCGGTTTGATCAAAATCATAAAGCGTAAGGCCCAGCGGTCCTTCCTGGTTGGGCTCCAAAGTAAAGTTTTTCCGGAACGCGGACGGAACCCAGTGTAAATACGGATCCGTTACCGGCAATATGCAATTGGTGTCCGGATCCATTTGCAGCACCACGCGGGTCCATTGAAACGTAACCGTACTGGAAGACAGATTGGAAAAGGTAGCCAGAGCCTCAACGGCAGTATCATCAATTGGAGTTCCTATTACCGGATTTGGGCTGAGGCTGAAGGATTGTTGTGCAGAAGCCAGGTTAAGGCAGAACAACAGGCAGAGGAGGGCAGCAAGTTTTTGTGTCATGGTAAGTTGATGTGTTAAAGAGGTTCAAGAATAGCAAACTTCGATGATTAATCAAAACTACTGGCATCAAAGGTGTTGGTTTTGTTATTTGCGGACAGAGTGCGTAGGTTTTAGCGCTTAATGCCGTAATCGCCATTTATTGTTGGTTATAAGCATGGAAAAGTCTACATTTTTTTATGTAAATACAGTTTTTTATATCTTTGTTCTGGGCCAATTTTTTTGCCATGCGTTACTTATTCTTCATGCTTTTCCTCGCTTCAGTATCCCTGATTAGCTGTTCCAAAGAGGATTCAAATGATTATTATTGGGGAACAGCCAGTGCTCAGTTAAATGAGGATTCATGGCAGCCTGAACCTCGAGCTGTTACTAACAAACCTTATGGGCAGGGTATTGATTTTTCGCTTGGTCGATTCAATGGAAATGGCCTCAAGAAGGAAGCGTTATTTATTTACAAGATTCCTCCACAGGTAGGTCGACATCCAATCTCTCAAACTGATTTGAGGGATATAGACTCTTTATCCGGAGCAAGACTGTTTACCCTGATTGATGGAGATGTATTGGGTGATGTTTACCATCCATTGGAGGGCCCAACAGACAATTACTTAGAAATCACAAAAATTGACGGAGACGAGATTTGGGCTGAGTTTCAAATTGCGTTTGTGCAAGTTAGTGTAGGATCTGTGGATACCAACTATCCGGACACCATCAGGCTCACTCAGGGAAAAATTCATACCCGAATCATAAAGCCGGATTGAGATCGGTTACTTAATCACACTACTACACCCCATTTGCTCGCTCTGAGGGTTGCTGTTGCTTTCCAACACATTCAAATCCAAAACAAAAAAGCCGCCCCGGTGCTCCGAAGCGGCTTTTTATGCAGTTTGAAACAGATTTAGTTTTCAGCAGCCTTCACCACTTTTTTTACCTCAGTACCCTCACTGCTGATACAATGCACCAGATATATTCCCGGCTCCAGGTTAGGCAATTCCAGGCGATACAGCCCCGTAGAAAGGTTTCGGCGGGGCAGCAACATGGCAACCATTCTGCCCAACTCGTCGGTCATTTCAACTGCCAGGGAAGTAGGTTTGCTAATTTCGATATCAAGTGTTGCCTTGCTTACGTATGGATTTGGATAGATCTTCAGGTCAAATACGTTTGGCTTTTGGTAGCCTGAACCGGCGTAAAGTACCACTTCGCTGCGTTTAACTTTTGGTTTTACTGCCCAGCGCAGAGCATTTACCAGCAATTTGGAGGATTGTGGCTCATCGAAATAGTACTCCAGTCCGAGATAAATCACTTTGCCGGAGCCGATTTGCT
>JADZFI010000016.1 GCA_020850025.1 Saprospiraceae bacterium | reverse complement strand
CGCTTCAATGCCTTGTTGCGTCAGTTGCCGGGGTCCAGTAAGCAATCAGTGGCGGTGGCGCTGCGCGAAATGGAAGAAGCAGGCCTGCTGGACAAAACCGTTGTTCAGGAAAAGCCCCTGCACATTGAATATGCCCTGACTGAACGCGGTCGTGCGCTGATTCCTGTATTGGAAGCGCTTGAATACCACGGTAAATCCTAATTTTGCCGGCATGAAACTACCCAAGGCTGAAACCCTCATCTTGCTGGCGTTTTTGGTCTGTGCTCTCCTGTGGGGCTTTTCCAAATGCGCCGAACGCCGCTCCGAATCTGTACGCCAGGTGCGGGAATTAGACGGCTCGGAGGCCGACGAAGACAGGCCGGCAAAACCCGATTCGGTGAGCGCAAAACCACGGCCTGCTCCGGCGCCGGCGAAAGAAAAAGAACACCCGGAAATGCCGCAACCCGCTGCCCAGAGTCAGCCAACCCAGCCGCAGCCCAAATCCGGACCTCCGCCCAAACGCCCGGAGCTGACCAATGATATTAAAAAAAGCGCCACGCCGCCGCCTGCTGCTACCACCGCCAATAAAAGCTCTGGCAGCACGCTGTACGTGAGTATCGACGGACTCAAAGTGCGCAAAGAACCCGGCCTGAAGGGCGAAACCCTGGAGTCGCTCAAGCTTTACGAACCGGTTACCTTCCTCAATAAAAAAACGGAATGGACCCAGGAAATCAGTCTGGGTACGGAAAAAGTGACCGATCACTGGGTAAAAGTGCGCACTAAAACCGGCAATGAAGGATGGGTGTTCGGCGCAGGGGTACATTTTTACAAAACCAAGCGACAGGGCGTTCTGGAAGATAAAAAGAAAAACCGATGACAGGGAAATACTACCTCCCGGCGTTGATCTGGCTGGCCATCATCACCTGGCTTTCCATTAACTCCGGAACCCCCATGCCCAAGTTCGACCTGTTCTCGGCCGATAAGCTGTTCCACGCCGCCGCTTATGCCCTGCTGACAGTGCTCCTCTTTTGGGGGCGCAGCAAATCCGGACCAACGCCCATTCCCCTGTGGCAACAGGTGCTTATCTTTGTTCTGGCTACCGGTTACGGCGCATTCATGGAATGGATACAGGGCACTTTTTTCCCCAACCGCTCCTTTGAATTCGACGATATGCTCGCCAACGCCTCCGGTTCCTTCCTGACGCTCATAATTTTCCGGGTACTTAGCCCCCATTAATCACATTATCACATTAATCACATTTCCCATGGCACTTATTCTTCCTTGCCGCGATCTGACGCCTCAGTTTGGTGAAAATTGTTTTTTGGCGGAAAACGCCACCATCATCGGGGATGTGGTGATGGGCGATGAATGCTCCGTTTGGTTCCAGGCCGTGGTGCGCGGTGATGTGAACTTTATCCGCATGGGCAACAAAGTGAACATCCAGGATGGCGCTATTTTGCATGGCACCTACCAGAAATGCGGCACCACCATTGGCGATAACGTGAGCATCGGGCACCGGGCGTTGGTGCACGGGTGTACGCTGCACAACAACGTGCTGGTGGGCATGGGCGCCATCATCATGGATCAGGCGGTGGTGGAAGAAAACTGCCTCATTGCCGCCGGCGCAGTGGTGCTGGAAAACACCGTATGCCATGCCGGCGGCGTTTATGCCGGCGTACCCGCCAAACGCGTTAAGGAACTCACCCCCGACCTGTTCAAAGGTCAGATTGAGCGCATTGCGAACAATTACGTGATGTACGCGGGGTGGTTTAAGTAGTTCGGTATATCACCTTGCCACTGCCAGCTTTTTCCGGAACGTACGCTCATCCTTCAACCGAATCTCCACCAGATACATGCCGGCAGGGAGTTGCTGCAGATCCACGACCCAAACCGGCCCCTGGTGCTCCAGGCATTTTCTGCCATGTAAATCATAGATCACCAGGCTGTTGAGGTCAGGATGCTGCACAAAAAGCCAGTTGGAGGCCGGATTGGGGTAGAAAAGATCTTTTTTGGACCAAATTTGTGAGGCGCCAACGGTGTTTTCCCGAATGGCTAAGATCATCTCCTGCGGTTGTTTCCCCGAGTAAACTGCCGTGTTTTGCGTAAAATCAAACTGCACGGAATCCACTTCTGACCAGAATGGCTGGGCATTATCCCGGCGCTTGAGCAGATTGAGCCGTGGCTCGTCTACCAGGGTGAACGGATTGCCAGTGTAATGGTACGTCAACTGGAAAGAATCCAGGTCGGCCGCCGGGAAATGCACCCCGAAATAACGCTGATTGTCCACCAGTACATGACCATCGGCCGGCTCCAGCACGTTGGGGATTTCCTCCGTAAAATACAAATGCGCAAACGAAGGCACTCCGGCTGTCCGCCAAACCAGACTGTCGCCGGAAGGCAATGCCACACTGAGTTGGGAGGCCTCCCCGTAGGTGTACACGCTGCGTGTGCCCAGGGGCGCCGCCGAACGCCGCCAGAGGTTAAGCGGAGCGCCCTGCGCCTGGCCGGAAACATTGCCGGTAGTAGCCAGGGCTGTGAGTCCGTCCTGTTGATCAAAGCGGAAATAGGCGGAAAGTCCTGCCTCGTTGCCTTTGAGCTTCTGGCATAGATTAGCCCGGATATCGTCTTGTGTGCGGGGATGATCCCAAATACGCACCTCGTCTATTCTACCATGAAAAGTATACCCTCCGGCATAGGCGCCAACGTACAGGTTGGGATCGTTATGAGGTGGAATATTTTGTGCCTCACTCACCAAATTCCCGTTCCGATACAGCCGCATCAGACCACCGGCCTCGTCGTAGGTTAAGGCCACATGCGTCCATTCAAAGGGCTTGAGCGGTGTCTGATCTACTACCTGGAACCAGGCGCCATTGTGCCCGGCACAGAGTTGGTAGGTACTCCCGAAGGAAGGCGCCCAAAAAGCTGTGTTCACCGCTCCGGAGAGCATGTTATTGCCTAAGCCGCCTCCCTGCCAGTAAATCCAGGCCTCCTTGGTGTAGGAATTGCCCAACACCGGCCCCAAAAACAAGGCATCATCCTGACCATCCAGCTGAATGCAATTGCCCGGCCCCGACATGATGCCCGGGATGTCGTAATTGGCCAGGGGGGTGTGGTTTTCGATGGGCAGGTTGTAAAATGAATACATCCCGTAACCCTCGCTGTTCAGCACCCAGCCGCCGGAATCTCCGGCATGACCTGCATAGGAAATTCCTGCCGAAGGATTGTACACCGGCTGATCCAGGTCCAGCCAGATCCTGTTGGCGGCGCTGCTGATGCCGATCACGGAACTGCTGCCATCGCTTAGAAGAAAATCGGCATAGCTGCCAGGCGCTGATGTAAGGAAGGCGCCATCCGTGATGATTTCAATTTGGGTATTGGTTTCGTTGGTATAACGTGCTGAAAGGGCCTGAAAGTTTAATTGCCCAGCCGTCTCTGCGCCATAAAGGTCAAACGCCAGGTGGTGAAACAGTTTTTCGCCCAGTTGGGTGTATCCGGCAACAGCGTAATGGCAGCCGTCGTGGCCGGTAATGCCGTTGGCGGTAACCGCGTGTGTATTGGGCAGATATTGGGAAAATTCCTTTTGATATTGGCGCAATTGCAGCGATGGGGCCCCGCAACCTTCCCGCACCTGAACCACATAAAAAGCTTCAATGGAAGGATAATCTGTGCGCCAGTCTTCATGCAGCGCTTCAAACAGGGTTTTGTGGATGAGGGCACGGTCTCCATCAGATTCGCCCTGGTAATAGATCATGGCACGGATATGGCCGTCCAGTCCCGAATTTTGTAGTCGCTGCAGAAAGCGACCATAGTTGGTGGCAGGATCGGCAGGCAGCGCGTCATTCCGCTGAAAAAACTCGATGGGTTTTCCGGGATCCGCGCCGTTAATTACCGCGATGGGTATTTGAAAAAACCACTGCAACTCATACGCCATGCGCAGCGCCCACTGCCCGATGGAGCCCGGGGTAAAATATCCGTTGCCTTCGGCCATGTACCATTGGGTGTCGGTGTAGTTATTGGGATCCGAATTGCCGAAGCAACGTATAAAGGGCGATTGCCAGATATTGGCATCGCCGTTGTAGGCCACTGCCTGGGCGTTGGATTGTCCTTGTATGGCAATCACATCACCGCCCACAATTTGTTTGGCAGTGGCAAGCAGCGTCATGCCTGCTGCCGATTTTTCCCAGAGATCAAAGTCGAATTGTTCCCATCCTGCTTCGAAAGGAAAGTTTATGGTAAAAGTATCCGAAGGAAAATCCTGGAGTGCATAGCCTTTCCGGAATTGTGAGCCAAAACTAGAGTTCATCTCCAGGATCAGGCTATCGGTCGATACGGCAGGCCGTATGCCACGAATGCGCATCGTCGCCAGGTTCGTTTGAACGTCCCGTGGGTAGAATTGCAGATTTTTCGGAAATTCCAGCAGGGTAACCTGAGCGGTGAGGGTGCTGCTAAGGAGCAAGAACAGGGGAATAAATTTCATGGGCCAGAGATAGGTGGATGGGCGAAGATAATGGGATCATTATCATTCAAGTAGTATCAAGGTTTCAGGAAACCATACCCTTTGAACCCCAGCCCCTACAAGCGCTTCATCTCCTCTGCCGCTCCGGTCTGCCGCTGGCGGGCTGATTTCAGTTTTTTATTGCCGAAAGTATTGGTCCAGGAAAGCATAAGGGTTCGTTCGGCAATTTGATAAGAGGATTTTACCAGCAATTGTATTTCAGGGTGATCGGTGGTGCCAAACCAGTTGGTGCTCAGGAATAAATCGGTGGCTGCCAGCCGAAGTTTTCCCCGGGAATCGCCCAGATTTTTCTCCACCGCTATATTCAGCGCGCCGGTAGATTTCCATTTGGCTACGCCCCAATAACTCGGCGCGTTGTAATTGCCGGATACTTCCAGGGTAAATTTCCTGGGCAAGCTGAAGCTGTTATTGAGGTTAAAACCGTAAAAAAGGTTGTTGATTTCCAGGTTCTTGCCCTCCTGGGTGAAGGTCAATTCCAGGGCGTTCAGGTAAGCACCGGCAGCAAGGCTCCACCATTTTACCGGCTGGAACGCCTTGTACCCATTGGCGCTCCAGATGGTTTGGCGATCGAGGTTCTGAGAGGAGTTGAACTGCCGGTTGGTCACCGGATTCACATTCGGGACATAGCTGATGGGTTGATCTTCCACACTGTAAGCCAACCCGAAATTCCAGGAATGAATGGAATATTGAAGGTTGAAACTGTTGTTGAAAGAAGGCTGCAGGGCTGGATTTCCTCCTTCCAGCGTAGTAGGATCGGAAAAGATCAGCCAGGGCGCCAGATGGCGAATGAGCGGCCTGCTGATACGCCGACTGTAGGAGAGGTTGAGTTGCTGATGTTCGGAGATATGATGCGTGAGAAATACACTCGGAAACCAGGAACCATACTTGCGATCCACCAGGTTGGGTTGTGCCACCGAGCCCAGGTTGGTGGAGGTGTATTCATATCGAAGTCCGGCTTTAAGCTCGGTTTTTGTGTTGATTTTGGTAGAGTAGGTAAAATAAGCGCCAGCTACCTCTTCCCGCAGTTTGAACAGGGAAGTGAAATATGGCAGTATGATCCACTCCTGTTGCTGGCCGGGGAGGCTGTCCACCTGCACATCGTTTTCGAAACGCAGTATAGTGAGTTTTACGCCGGTTTCGAGTTTGCCGTTTTTTCCGATACCTGTGGTATAATCGGCTTTGGCCACTCCTACCCGGATGGGTGTTTTT
>JADZFI010000015.1 GCA_020850025.1 Saprospiraceae bacterium | reverse complement strand
TTTATACCAACGGCATCTCTATTCGCGACACGACTCATGAGCGCATGATGAATGGGGATACCATTAATCCTGGTACGTTGTGGCCAGATTGGCAAAACGAATCATACCCGAACGGCCCTTTTTGCTTCGCCCTGCCTTCGCCAATGAAAAATAAGGAATACCACCTATTTCATCTTGCGTCTACTGTTAACTATAAAAGCTCCCCCTTTTACTTTACTGTAGTAGATATGAAAGGTAATAATGGGCTGGGAGAAGTGACTGAAAAGAACAAAATACTATTGCCCGGAAGTGACACAAATCAAAGACACTATATATCTCCGGTTGCAGTCAAGCATGGAAATGGACGTGACTGGTGGATTATTACTGGAGAAGTCCAAACCCCAAATATGTATGTTTTTTTGCTCGACCCTGAGGGGGTTCACGGTCCGTTCACCACAATAATGCCCTATTTATTCCCTGGTGCAGAGTATCAGTCAGTCAACGATATTTCGCCAGACGGAAATACTTACGTTCGCGCTGCAGGCAGACGAGGTATTTATATCTTTGATTTTGACCGTTGTACAGGCACTTTGAGCAATATGAAAGCCATGCCGTTCAATGATATGTTTTTTTGTTTCGCATCTGTGTTCGCCCCTGATTCCCGGCATTTGTACCTTTCATCCTGGGAAACATTGACGGTAGTGGATACAAAAGCTCAGCATGTTGCTGCTACATTAGACACCTTAGCGTATTATGATGGATGTTCTTCGCCATATCCGCCTTTTAGCACGGGATTTTGGAACCCCAACCTTGCGCCAAACGGCAAGCTGTATTATGCCACCACGAACAGCACGTACGCCATGCACATTGTACATCAACCTGATTTGCCTGGCATCGCAGCTGATATGCAACAGCATGGCCTCAACCTCCCAAAGGCAAACAATGGCACTATGTGCTTGTTCCCCAACTATCGTTTAGGGGAGTGGGAAGGCTCGCCCTGCGACACGCTAAATGGGCAAAGACCCGGCGACGGCTTCGTTAAAAGTGATTGGTATCCTCCGGCAATCGCCAAGCCAGGAGATTATTCATTGTTGCCGCCGCTCTTTGGTAAAGGCAAAGTCGGGGGAGAGCAGCCGTACAAACATGACCCCAGTATGGCAGAAATGGCGCTGATGAAACTGGAAGAAGAGCGGAGAAAAGTCAATCAGCAAGAGAAAATCAGCATTGATGAGAGTAAAAAACAAGGTCCTAAATAAAGATGAAAAGGCAACCCTTAATGATTCTTTCCATTTTCCTGTCTCCGATTGTTCTTTCAGGGCAGCTTTCGGATCGTTATTGGATGATGGGATACAACGAATATCCTGGTGTGCCGGGTTATGGCCACACTGTTGTCCAGTTCCCAAGTGGCGAGGCAGTACAAACCATATCTGCAAGCCTGGCTTTTAATTTTGAAAGCACCGCAGCGGTAGCGGCGGATACGCAAGGGGAATTACTTTTTTATTCTAATGGGTGCGAGATAGCCAATCGAAACCACGAAATAATGCCCAATGGAACTGGGTTAAATCCGGGTGAAATGAGCGATCGGGTATGCAGCCAAACAGGATACATCCTGCCCCAGGGGGCAATGGCAATTCCTGCACCCGGAAAACCAGACCACTATTACTTATTGCATTCAGGAGCAGCTTATGAGCCGGCAAGGAAGCTCATCAGAGGGCCACTGTACTACACAGAGGTGGATATGACATTGGAAAATGGACTGGGAGATGTAGTCAGTAAAAACAATATACTGTTAGAAGAAGACCTCAGCGCGTTCACGGTGATCCGGCATGGAAACGGACGCGATTGGTGGGTTATTGTACCTGAATTTGGCAACAAAACCTGGTATACTTTCCTGCTTTCGCCGAAAGGGTTTGAGGCGATGCCACCTCAGGATGTTTCGCTAATGCTCCCAGGCTGCGAACACCACGAAGCTACCGTAGCTTCCTTAGATGGTAGCCGGATTGCCAATTGGGGAGATTGTAAAGTTTCAGTATTGCGGTTTGACCGGTGTGCCGGGGCCCTCAGTGACTTACAAGAGCTTGACGCGCCGGCACATTGGTTTCCCGGAGGCGGCTTATCCTTTTCAGCTTCCGGACGGTATCTTTATGCTACTTCCCATAATGTATTGCATCGTGCCGATTTAGACGCAGTATTGCCCAAGCTGGATACCATGCGGTTTTCTTTTGCTCCCTCCGGTCAAAGTCCGTATGATGTACCTGGTAACACTTTTCATTATATGGTCAACGCGCCTGATGGATACATTTATGGTAATATTCCTTCCCGCGCCCGTTTTCTGCATGTCCTAGAATCCCCTGATGAAGAGAATAAAGCAGACATTGATTTTGTACCCCAAGGACTTAGCCTTCCGGTAACCTGTGTTCGAACGCTCCCGTATTTCCCCAACTTTCGTCTCTTGGATGTGCCTGAAAGTCTTTGTGATACCTTGGGGATCAATATGCCTACAGAGGTCTCAGACCCGGAGCAAAAGCTGGATTGGAAAGTTTCTCTGGCCCCCAATCCTGCCGGCGAAACCCTCCACCTACAAACAGAATCTGCCATAGAAACGCTCCAGGTTTTTGACGCAACGGGCAGAGAAATGCGCTCTTTTTCAGTTACACCGTCAATAAAGGGCGCAACCGTGCATATTCGGCAGTTGCCGGGCGGCTTGTATTATCTGGTGCTGCACTTGAAAGATCGGGTATGGAGTGGGAAATTTGTGAAGCGGTAACTCTTACTGCCCAAACACAAACTGCACAATATTGGCCCCCATTTGCAGTGCCTTGGTGCGCAGCTCTTTGGGGTCGTTGTGCACATCGTCCCAGCCGTCGCCGAGGTCGGTTTCAAAATTGTAGAAGCACACCAGACGGCCCTGATAGATCAGACCGAAACCCTGGGCAGGTTTGCCGTCGTGCTCGTGGATTTTGGGCATGCCGTTGTTGAAGTTGAATTTCTGGTGGTAAATGGGGTGACTGAAGGGTAATTCCACGAAATCCAGCTCCGGGAATACTTTTTTCATGGCCGGCCGCACGAAGGGATCCAGCCCGAAGTCGTCGTTGAGGATCAGGAATCCGCCGCCTTCCAGGTAGGCGCGCAGGTTGCGGGCCTCCAGATCGCTGAACAGCATATTGCCGTGGCCGGTGGCGTACACGATGGGGTAGTTGAAAATTTCGGCGCTGCCGGGCTCAACGGTGGCGTAATCGTTTACCTCGAAGTTAGTGCGCAGGTTTTCGTTACAGAATTTAGCCAGATTCTTCAAAGAATTGACGTCGTTGTACCAGTCGCCGCCTCCGTTGTATTTCAGGAGGGCGAGTTTGAGGGTGGGAGGTTGGCTGAACGCAAGGCAGAGCAGCAAGGCCGGGGCCAGTAACCAGTATCGCATGGCAGAGGTCATTGTTTGGCGTTTAAAACTTCGAATCGTCCACACTGTTCAGATAATTCTGAATTTCTCCAATAACAGATTGTACGCAGCCGTCTTCGAAAGGCGATTTCAGGTTGGCTAATTGTACCAGGTTCAGGAAAGAGGTACTGCCGCCGGCCCGGCAGAGCCGGAGGTAATCGGCCCAGGCGGAGGCATGATCCTGGCGGTCTTTGGCCCAGAACTGAAAAGCACAGATTTGGGCCAGGGTATAGTCAATGTAATAGAAGGGTGAGTTGAAGATATGGCTTTGTTTGTGCCAGAAGCGACCGGCTTCCAGGTGTTCCACCCCGTCGTAATCGCGGTGCGGCAGGTACTTTTTTTCCAGGTTTCGCCAGGCCTGATTCCTTTCCGAGGGGGTCATATCGGGGTTGTCGTACACCAGGTGTTGAAATTCGTCCACGGCTACGCCGTAGGGCAGGAATTGGATGGCGCCGGCCAGGTGCATGAAGTGGTATTTATCGGTTTGCGCTCCGAAAAACAGCTGCATCCAGGGCCAGGTGAAGAATTCCATGCTCATGCTGTGTATTTCAGCGGCATCGGCGGTGGGCCAGTGGTATTCTTCGAATGGAAAATCCTTGCTGCTCCAAACCTGGAAAGCGTGTCCGGCCTCGTGGGTAAGTACGTCAATGTCCCCGCTGGTGCCGTTGAAGTTGGAGAAAATGTACGGTGCTTCGAACTTGGAGATATACGTGCAATAGCCGCCGGTGGCTTTGCCGTCGCGGTTCACCAGGTCCATCAGGCGGGCCTCCTGCATCAGGGTGAAGAATTGGTCGGTATCCGGGCTTAGTTCCCGGTACATTTTGGCGGCATTGGCCACAATTTCCTCCGGGGTGCCGATGGGTTTGGGGTTTCCGGTGGGGAATTTATAATCCTCGTCGTAGAATTTGAGGGAGCTGAGGCCCAGGCGTTTGCGCTGGCGTTCGTACAGGGCGGAGGCGATGGGCACGATGTGCTCGTGTACCTGTTTGCGGAAGCGGGCCACCATTTCCGGGGTGTAATCCGAGCGGCGCATACGGGCATATCCTACCTCGGTGAAGGATTTGAATCCGAGTTTGAGCGC
>JADZFI010000014.1 GCA_020850025.1 Saprospiraceae bacterium | reverse complement strand
CTGGCGCATATTGTGGACAGCCTTCAACTCCGGCTCTCCCATGCACGCCTGGTTCAGGTGCCCATTCAGGACACTTTTTTTCTGGTTAGTTACGACTCGCTCTCCCGAACCGACTCCGTTCGTAGAAAAACCATACGACCTCAATATCGTTCGGTTTCCGCCAAAGTGATTAAAAACTCCGTTTCCGGCGCTAACAACTGGTTGATTATCAATCGCGGAAGCTCGGATGGCATTCTGCCCGACATGTCCGTCCTCAGTCCGGAAGGAATTGTTGGCATCGTCCGCCATGTGAGTCCCCATTTCTCGCTGGTCATGTCGGTATTACACCAGCAAGCCAAAATTTCTGTTGCGCTCCCGCTTCAGAAAAATGCCTTTGGCTCCCTTGTCTGGGATGGTGGCGATCCGACACTTATGACCCTTCGCTACATACCACAACACTTCCTGGTACAAGACAAAGAGCCCGTGGTTACCAGTGGCTACTCCCTGATGTTCCCGCAAGGCCACCCGGTAGGCAAGGTGTATGGAGCGCCCAAGCCCGATCCGGAAAACCCCTACTTTCTGGAGATCAAGGTTAAATTGTATCAGGATATGACCACTGTCCGGGATGTTTCGGTGGTACAGAACCTGTTTCAACCGGAATTGGACAGTCTTCAGCAAAAAATCAAAGCCAATGAACAGTAACACCATATACCCACATGCACTGCGGTTCATTGGACTGGTGGCCGTTCAGTCGCTTCTGCTCAACCAGATGACCGGTAGCCTGGGCATGTATTTCAACGTGCTGCTCTACCCCTTGTTCATCCTGTTCCTGCCGCTCCAGATGCCGGCGCCTTATCTGGTTATGCTGGGCTTTGCGGTGGGCGTATCGGTAGATGCTTTTGTACCTTCCTGGGGTATTCATGCCAGTGCCGGCGCATTCAGTGGTTTCGCCAGAGGACTTGCCCTGCTGCCTTTTGCTCCCAAAGGCGGATTCTCTGCCAAGGATCCCATTTTTGCCCCATCCCAAATAGGTTGGCAAACTTTCCTGCAGGGCGCATCCCTGTTCCTGGCTATGCACTTGCTTTGGTATTTTTCTTTTAGCTACTTCTCCCACCTTTTCGCGCTTGAAATAGTTAAAAAAACCGCTGCAGCATGGGCACTAACCATGATATTTGTTGTGTTATATACAGCAATGTTTAATCCCAAAAAATAACCGCACGGTTCCTCCATCATGAAAAACGGCCTAAATCGCCAGCGAAACATCCAAATCGTTTTTCTGATCTGCGCCATCGTCCTGACGCTGCAGGCCGCTAATTTGCAGTTATTTGACAACTCCTATTCAAAACTTGCAGATGCCACAGCCATTGAGGAGCTGACCGTTTATCCACCCCGTGGCATTATTTACGACCGCAATGGCGAGCGAATTGTAAACAACGAAGCCACCTTCGATCTGATGGTGACTTACAGCCAGGTGGATCTTAAAAAAATGGATGTCGCCAAGTTTTGTGGCATTCTGGGCATCACGGATGCAGAGTTCAAACGCAACCTGAACAAAGACTGGCGGAGCGGGAAATTCTCGAAATCCGTCCCTTTTGTGTTCCTGAAAAAGATATCTCCCGAAAAAAACGCCCGATTCCTGGAGAGTCAGTACGAGTTCCCCGGCTTCTTCGTGCAGGCGCGCAGTATCCGCGGATATCCATTTAATGCCGGAGCACACGTATTGGGCTACATCAATGAGGTAACACCCCGCGACATTGAACGCAGCAATGGCAAATATGAAACCGGCGATTATATCGGCGCTGCGGGCCTGGAAGCAGGATACGAAGATTATCTGCGCGGCCAAAAGGGCGTAACCAACCTTCTGCGCGATAACCTGGGGCGTATTGTGGGACGCTACAAACAAGGCGAACGCGACTCAGCTGCTGTAGCCGGTAAAGACCTGATATCCAGCATTGATATCAATCTGCAGGCGTATGGGGAAAAATTAATGCAGAATAAAACCGGCAGTGTAGTGGCCATTGACCCCAAAACCGGACAAATTCTGGCCATGATCAGTGCGCCGACCTATAATCCGAACCTGCTGGTCATGACCAACGAACGCGGCCAGGAGTTCAGTCGCCTGTTAACCGACCCGCTGCGCTACTTCTTCGACCGTACTGTAATGGCCAAATACCCGCCGGGGTCTATCTTTAAAACAGTGGTATCGCTGGTTGGGCTACAAGAAGGCACCATCAATCCAGAGCGAGGTCAAAGTTGCCCGGGTGGCTATTTTTATGGCGGCCGATTGTATAAGTGCCACGGACACCCGGCAGTGGGCGATCTGACAGATGCACTGGCCAACTCCTGCAACGCCTACTATTTTGAAGAATTCAGGAATATTGTTGACAAGTATGGATACAACAACCCACAACAGGGGCTGGATGTATTTACCAAATATTGCGAGCAATTTGGGCTGGGCGTGAAACTGGGCATTGACTACCCCAACGAGAACGCAGGCAATATTCCCGGCTCTGCTTACTACGACAAAATTTACCCCAAACGACTGGGAGGCTGGCATTCGCCAACCATTATGTCGGTGGGCATCGGACAGGGCGAATTACAGCTCACTACGCTTCAAATGGCCAATCTGGCGGCCTGCATTGCCAATCGAGGATACTGGATTCCGCCTCATTTGATCAAAGAATTCAGAGATGGAACCCCAATTCCTCCGGCATTTGAGGAGAAGCACAGAGTAGCCATTGACCCGCGCTATTTTGAGATGGTAGTAGAGGGCATGGATCAGTGCGTGGTAAGAGGTACCGCGCGCATCGCTCAGGTACCCGGCGTTTCGGTGTGCGGTAAAACCGGCACCAGTCAAAACCCGCATGGCGACGACCACTCGGTATTTTTTGCTTTTGCACCCAAAGACGACCCCAAAATTGCCATAGCTGTTTACGTGGAAAACGCAGGTTGGGGCGCCTCCTACGCCGCTCCTATTGCCGGCCTGATGATTGAGAAGATGCTCAATGATACCATTGCTACCGCGCGATTGCCTATTGAGGAGCGCATGATCAATGCCAACCTGACTGCCAAAATCCTGGCCAACCGCGCCCAGGAAAAGATCCAGGCCAAACTACCTAAACCCACACCGGATTCCCTGCCCGACCCCGCCAAAGTACCCACCGAAGTGCCGGATGCCATTCAGCCCGGCACAAGCACTCCCGGCGGAACTCGCCCGGGGAGGAAATAAGCAGGACGTTGGACATTGGATGTTTTGACATTGGACATTGGACATTGGACTTGTTTTGTATATAGCTATAATTTATGCTCTTGCAGGATCAATATTGTCAAAATGTCCGGTAGCCTGGATAATTAAAAACGAAGGGGATGTTTTATTGTCGGGGTGACTCGCAGTCACCCCGACAATAAAACATCCCCTTTGTGCCTTTGTGTCTTTGCGCCTTTGTGTTAGCGCCTTTTACTTCAGCTTGACCTTGGTAGCTACGCTCGCCTTTTGCTTTTGCTGCTCCTCATCAAAAGGTTTGATGTTGATGGTGAGGGTATGACCTTCGTCGCTTATTTCGCCCAGCTTGTTGTCGGATTTTTTCACGGTGCGGTCGGGGAAGTGGTAAATCTGTTTATAGCTCATATCCGCCAGGAACATTTTTACCATATCCATGCTGCCCTCTTCCTCCTCATCGCCGGTATTCATCATGGCTTTTTTCATTTCCTCGCCAATGTCGCCGGCGCCTAAACGCTCAAAGCTCTTGCCTTTGAAGCGGAACACCTCTTCCACTTTGCTGTCGTACTTGTCTTTGTTGATGATGCGCAGCGCCCGGTTCAGAGCATCTACGTTGGTAAAATCGAAGGAGTATCCAAACTGAAAATTGCTGGTATCCTTGATTTCCACCACATTGGTGATGCCTTCCACTCCGCGAATGGAGGAGGCAACGCTGCTCATTTGTTCGCCCAGGCCGCCCATAGGGTCTTCCACTTCCGGAGCGTCAGAAGGTGGCGTGTAGTCT
>JADZFI010000013.1 GCA_020850025.1 Saprospiraceae bacterium | reverse complement strand
TGTACGTGTTCATCATCGTGTTCATTTTCGTGTACCTCGTTTTGGCTTCCCAGTACGAAAGCTTCCTCATTCCGTTTGCCGTGTTGTTATCGCTGCCGGCGGGTATTTTCGGTTCCTATCTGTTGTTGAAACTGATGGGCTTGAACAACGACATCTACGCCCAGATCGGTATGATCATGCTGGTGGGTTTGTTGGGTAAGAATGCCGTTTTGATTGTGGAATTTGCCATTCAAAAGCACAACCAGGGGGCCACGCTGATCGAGGCCGCCGTGGAAGGAGCCAGAACCCGATTCCGCCCTATTTTGATGACCTCCTTTGCCTTTATTGCCGGTCTGGTGCCGCTGGTAAGGGCCACGGGCGCAGGCGCTGTGGGCAACCGCACCATCGGCTCTTCCTCCCTGGGTGGCATGTTGCTGGGTACCCTCTTCGGGGTGATTGTGGTGCCGGGGCTGTATTATGTTTTTGGAAAACTGTCGGAAGGCCGGAAGTTGATCCAGGATGAGGATCAGAACCCGCTCACGGAAGATTTTGTGGAAAGCGATTCCGAGGCTTCGCTGCTCAAAAAGATCCAAAAACTGAACGTACTCTTAAGAATCGTTAACCGGAAAAAGAAAGGAAATGAAAAATAAAACACACGGACTGCTGGCCGTGGGAATGCTGCTGCTCCTGTTGCTCGGGAGCTGCAACATCCCTAAAGTGGTCTTGAAACAGGAAAATGCTGCCGTCCCAGAGGCTTATTCCGGGCAAAAAGGGAATAGCCAGAACATAGCCGACCTCAATTGGAGAACCTATTTTGCCGACAGCAATTTGGTGGCGCTGATTGACACTGCTTTGCAGAACAACCAGGAGTTGAACATCGTATTGCAGGAGATAGAGATCCTCAAAAACGAGGTGCGGGCCAGAAAAGGGGAATACCAACCTTTTGTGAACATGGGCGCCGGTATAGCGTCTGAAAAACCGGGTCGCTACACCCGTTTTGGCGCCCTGGAGGAGCAATTGGAAGTCAAGCCCGGCAAGGCCTTCCCTGAGCCGCTGCAGGATTTTGCCCTGGGGCTTACGGCATCCTGGGAGATTGATATCTGGAAAAAGCTGCGCAATGCCAAAAAGGCTGCGGTGATGCGCTATCTGGCCGGTACGGAAGGCAAGAACTTTATGGTGACCAACCTGATTGCCGAAATTGCCGAATCGTACTACGAGCTGCTGGCTATGGACAACCTGCTGAAGATCATTGATCAAAACATTGACATTCAGTCGAACGCCTTGAAAGTAGTGCGCCAGCAAAAGGATGCGGCGCGGGTTACGCAACTGGCTGTTAACCGTTTTGAAGCCCAGTTGCTCAATACCCAGAACCTGCAGTACAACATCCGACAGCGCATTACGGAAACGGAGAACAAGATCAATTTCCTCACAGGGCGCATGCCCCGGCCGGTGGTGCGCAGTTCGGATCGATATCTGGAAATGCCCATTGATTCCTTTCCTGCCGGTTTGCCTGCCCAGTTGTTGCTGAACCGGCCGGATATCCGTCAGGCGGAATTGCAGTTGGCGGCATCCAAGCTGGACATACAGGTGGCCCGGGCCAATTTCCTGCCTTCGCTCGACATCCGTGCGGATCTCGGTTTTCAGGCATTCAACCCGGTGTATCTGGTGAACCCGCACTCTATTTTGTTCTCCCTGGCCGGCGATCTGATGGCGCCCCTGGTGAATAAAAATGCCCTTTATGCGGCATACAACACCGCCACGGCACAACAGATACAGGCTGTTTATCGCTACGAGCAATCCATCCTGAATGCATATGCCGACGTGTTGAACCAGCTTGCCAAGGTGCAGAATTTTAACCAGAGTTATGCCCTTAAAAACCGGGAGGTGGAGATTTTAAACCAGTCTACCCAGATTGCGAGCACCCTGTTCAATTCAGCCCGGGCCGATTATGGCGAGGTGTTGCTCACCCAGCGGGAGGCCCTGGAATCGAAAATGGATGTGGTGGAAATCAAAATGAAACAACTGGACGCCAAAGTGAACATCTACCGGGCGCTGGGAGGGGGGTGGAAGTGAGTCTGGTGTTTGAGGGGTTTGATATACCGGCGGGTTTGACCGCCATAGTTTGAGGTGTTTATAGCCGGGTAGTCTGCCTGGCTGTAAACACCTCTTTTTAACCTAACCCAACCTAACCAGTTCCTTCAACTCTTTATCCGATAAATCGCCCACCCATTTTTCTCCGGCGGTTACGGCTAAGTTGGCGAGCTCTTTTTTGGATTGTATCATGGTATTGATGCGCTCTTCGAAGGTACTTTGAGTAATAAACCGATGCACCTGCACATTTCGGTGCTGCCCGATTCTGTAGGCGCGGTCGGTGGCCTGGGCCTCTACGGCAGGGTTCCACCAAAGGTCGTAATGGATTACATTGGAAGCTGCCGTCAGGTTCAAACCCGTTCCGCCGGCTTTGAGGGAGAGCAAAAGTACCCGGGCCGTGGGGCGTTGCTGAAAATCTTCCACCATTTTGTCGCGCGCAGCTCTCGACACACCCCCATGGAGGAAGGCCGCTTCCACGCCCAAATGTTCCTGAAGCATTGGAATGAGCAAATCGCCCATTTCCCGATATTGGGTAAAAATGAGGGTTTTTTCGCCGGTTTCCAGGATTTCGCCCATGATATCCAACAGGCGCTGCGCTTTTCCGGAATGCGCCGGATCTGCCTCCTTTTTCTTCAGATAGTGGGCCGGGTGGTTGCAAATTTGTTTTAGCGCCGTCAGCATTTTTAATACCAGGCCTTGCCGTTGAATGCTGTCTTTATCTGCATCAGAAATGGCTTTCAGGGAGGTATCCACCACATTTTGGTACAAGGCAGCCTGTTCCTTGCTCAGGAAACAATACTGATTGGTTTCTACTTTATCGGGCAGGTCGCTGATGATGCTTTTATCTGTTTTTACCCGGCGCAGGAGGAAAGGCGCCGTGGCGCGTTGGAAATTGCTCAGCACTGCGTGGTTGCGTTCCAGTTCAATGGGTTTGGCAAACTCTTCTGTGAAGGTTTTGAGAGGTCCGAGGTAGCCGTGGTTGGTAAAATCGAAAAGGGAATAATATTCACTCAGACGGTTTTCCACCGGGGTGCCGGTCATAGCGATTCGCACGGACGCTTTGAGTTTTTTAACCTCTTTGGTTTGTACAGTGTTCAGATTTTTAATGTTTTGCGCTTCATCCAGCACCAGCATTTGCCACTGCGGTTTTTGGAACAAGGCAGCATCGCTGCGCAACATACCATAAGTGGTTAGAATAACATCTGCCTCTTTTGGGAGCGTACGCACGCGCGCGGCGCCGTGGTACACTTGCGCCTGAAGGCCCGGGGCAAAACGAGTTATTTCGCGGGTCCAGTTGGTGAGCAGGGTGGTAGGCACCACTACCAGCGCCTGGCGATTTTCGCCGAGGGTACCTTCCTCTTTCAGGCGCAGCAGCGTGGCTATCACCTGCAGGGTTTTACCCAGGCCCATATCGTCGGCAATGAGGCTGCCCAGTCCGAGCCGGGTATTTTTGTACAGCCATTCGTAGCCACGCACCTGGTACGGCCGCAGTTGCGCCTGCAATCCCGACGGCAGAGGCGCCGAATCCGGACGCAGCAATTCCGCAATCAAAGCCCTGGCCGATTCCGTTAGCCGGACCTGCATGCCCTGGTATTCGCCAGACAAAGCCACTTGCAACAACTTGGGGCCGGAAGGCCGCGGCGCCTGCTGAATTTTTTTCATCAGCGAGGCAATTTCCTGTTCCTCCAGGAATACAAAGCCGTCGGCCAGGCGTACGATGCCGCGCATGTTTTTTACTAATTTGGCAAATTCATCCGGCGATAACTGCTGGTCGCCCAGTGCTACCTGCCATTCAAAATCTATCATATTGGCAAACGACAGGAGCCCTGTGCCTGAAATCTTGCCCTTATTGGCCGCACTGAGCGACATAGACATAGCAGGCCGGAAAATCTTTTGGAGTTCTTTGGGCAGAAGCACCCGTATGCCAAGTAAACGGATTATCGGAAGCGCTTTGTAGAATATTTGGGCGAACGTCAGGCTATTAAACAGCAGCTTGTTTTTTCCGTTAGACGCGATTACCCCGTTCAATTCCGGAAAAAACTCCGATACCATGGTCAGGTCCCGTAGCGCGTCCAGGCGCATGGCAGCATGTTTTTTATTGTCCAACACCTCTTGCAAGGGCACAGGCGCCTGAAAAGCCTGTTGGCGGTCTTCCATGCTTACGGTTACTTCAAAATCATCACCCTTCAATTGCACCTCGAACACCGGCACGATAGACTTTTCGGTCATAAAGAACCGGCTGAGCCACAGATGTACACTTTTGGGATATTCGCGGGTTTCGAAGGTGGCAAAAGGTTCCGCTTTGCCTGTGAAAAACCAAAAATGGCGGGGATTAAATTCTCTGGACTGTAGCTGGTACAGGCCGGAGGTCCAACCCAAAAACAGGGCTGTCAGGGTGTTGAGCGCGTCGGCATCGGTGGGTTCGTACTCTTGTTCGTCGTCTACATACACCAACATACCTGGCGGCAGCAGCGCGCTCACTTGTTCACAAACGGCGCGCACGTCGTCGTTCAAGCGGGCCGGAATAAAACGGATATACGAAGCGCCTTCGCGGTTTTGGAGTATCTGCGGTACAAAAGCGCCTTTTCGGGCCAGCATATCAGCCAGTCGGAAAGCCAGGTGCAGGCCCCTGATTTGCGGAGAACTCAGAGCCACTTCTGCCTCCGGGAGGTATTTCAGGAATTTGATCAGCTCCAGCATGGAATTGAAAGCCAGAACGGATTGATCGTGCACATCCAGCAGCGTGGCGCTGATAAAAGCCCCATTGGAGGCATCGAGTAAGAGCAGCGGTTTTTCCGATTTTCGGAACGCATTCAGTTCGGCTTTGGATATTTCCGAATCGGCCGGGTTAATACCCTTGGCCATGTATTTGTATGCTGTTGCGAGTTCTTTTTTGAAATTGCCCTCCGGGTAAAACACCGGTTTGTCTGACAGCAATGGCAACAGCGAATCCTGGCATTCCGGTAGGTTGGAAAAATCAATGGCTGCCCGAAGCGTTTCATCGGGTTGCCAATCCGGCAAAGTGGTGCGGGCGAGTTGTTGCAGCGTTGCGGCTGCGCTGATGGAAAAAGAGGTGCTTTCCGATTCTGTGTAGCCGCTTTCCTTTAGCGCTTGCAAAAGATCTACCTTTCGGAGCTCAAATACCAGGAACGGATTTTTGTCAATCTCATTGGCGATCAGGAAAAACACCGCCGCCATGTGCTTGCAGGGAACAGCCCAGTCTGGACAGGAGCAGCGTCCCTCAACGTCTTTCCACTGGGTGGGGAATAACTGAATCCCGTGTTGTTTCAGCGCTTCGTGCAGTTCTACCGGCAGTTCTCTGTTCAGTAGTTTGGAGAGGAACAGCGGGTTCTCGGTGACGATTTTTATCAGGTTTTTGCGTGTTTCCGGGCTGAAGGGCGTCAGTGCCAGATCCACCTTGTAAGGTTTGGGCATAGAGCCCGTTACTTTGGCGGAAACGATGTTATCGGAGAGCACCAGATCGTGCGCCAGCCCCTTATTGGCGTATGTTTTGCCGCGTGGAAGTCGGTTGGAATAGTCAATATTTGCAAGCGCATTAAGCCATTGCCGGCCCCACCAGGTGGCGCCGTACTCTTTTCGGGTGGCGCCGGGAGCAGCTTTGGGAGCAGGACGTCTTTTGTAATCGAGATACCAGGGCATGAGCGGGTGTAATTTGGGGTAAAGGTAATGGGGGGAGAGAGAAGCTAAAATAGTAGACATGCTTTTTTTGAAGGGCCTTAACCTTGCAAATTTGCAAGTATACTTTTCAATTTACAAGGTTAAAGTATATTTGCAGTATGATTTATCGCAATGCAACCAAGCGAATTACCGATGACCTGGCATTTTTTCCGGTTGTTGGTATAGTTGGCCCACGGCAGGCCGGCAAAACCACTTTGGCGCAAAACCTGCTTATCCCGGGTAACAAACCAGTTTTGTACCTTGATTTGGAATGGGAAGAAGATCGGGCGAAACTGGCCGATGCAGGCACGTATTTGCTGCAACACGAAGAGAAATGCGTAATTATAGACGAAGTTCAGATTATGCCGCAACTATTTGGCATATTACGCTCTCTGGTGGATAAAAAGCGCGAACCTGCCCGGTTCATATTATTGGGCTCTGCTTCGCCGGAGCTGCTGCGGAATTCGGCCGAATCATTGGCCGGCCGAATCGCTTACCACGAATTGACGCCGTTTTCAGTAACAGAAATATGGGAACCCGGTATCCTGCGCCAACACTGGTTCCGGGGCGGGTTCCCGGATGCTTTTCTGGCGCCCGACGAAAAACGCGCCATATCCTGGCTGACCCAATTTTCCACCACTTTTGCGGAACGGGATTTGGCCCAAGTCATAGGAAAAGAAGCAAACCCGGCCAATGTGCTCCGTTTTATCCGGATGTTAGGCCATTTACACGGCCAAATAATCAATATTTCCGAACTCGGCAATGCGCTGAACCTGGCTTCACAAACCGTTTCGCGTTATTTAGACCTTGTGGAGGGTTCTTTTTTGACCCGTCGGCTGGAGCCATATTTTGCCAACGTCGGGAAACGATTGACCAAAACCCCCAAATTTTACTACCGCGATTCAGGTTTTTACCACGCAGTTACCCGATTGCGTGATCGGGAAGATTTGTACGCAAACCCCGCCGTTGGTGCATCATGGGAGGGTTATGTCATCGAACAGATTTACAGAATTGCCGGAAAACAATGTGAATATTATTACTACCGCACTTCTGCAGGCGCCGAGGTGGATTTACTGCTACTTACACCCCGGTTGGGAAAAATCTGTATCGAAATCAAATACGCCAATGCGCCTAAAATCTCGCGCGGATTTTATAACTGCATTGAAGATCTGAATCCCGAGCGTAGCTATGTCATTACGCCCGATTCGGAATCATACCAGCGCTCCGATGGAATCAGGATTGTTAATATATACGATTTTTTAACTGTTGAACTCCCTGGTATGATTGGATGAAATAACTACAACCAGTACTTTACACATAAAAGCTCTCCCTCATGCATGATCTACTCATTGCCCACTTAAGGGAAACAATCCAATTGGCGGATCAGGACATTCCACTGGTGGAACAAGCTTTTAAAGTAAAAAAACTCAAAAAGCGCGACCTGCTGTTGCAAGCCGGCGATCCGTCCAATCACATGCGTTTTATTTCCGAAGGCTGTTTGAGGGTCTATTATCTGGATACAGAGGCCCGGGAACATATCCTGCAGTTTGGCATTGAAGGCTGGTGGGTCAATGATCTGTACAGTTATCTCACGCAGACCCCCGCACAGTATTACATACAAGCAGTGGAGGATTCCACAGTATTGCAGGTGCACCGGGATGCTCTGGAACAGTTGTTTGTTCAGGCGCCTGTGATTGAGCGTTTTTTCCGCCGGAAAATTCAAAAAGCCTATGTGGCGCTGCAGGAGAGGACCATAAAAGGCATCAGTGACAGTGCTGAAAAACGGTATCTCGCTTTTCAGAAACAATATCGTGCCCTGGAGCAACGCCTGCCTCAGTACATGATTGCCTCTTATTTGGGGGTTACACCGGAACACCTCAGCGCCATTCGGAAAAAAATGGCTGAGCAAAGAGGTTCTTAAGATACCTTAATTTTTACGCTATGCACTGAACGGACTTTTGTGGGGAATTAAATAACCAACATTATGAACAAGATTATTTTTTCCCTTCCAATGGCCCTGCTTGCTGGCTTTTCCACTTTTGCTCAAACCAAACAGGAAACCGTAGGTAAAAGTCCGTGGGGCCCGGACGACGAAATCGGCAGCCTCAATATGATGAACGATGCCTCCCGGTTGTCGGTACTGGATGCCATCAAGAGCGGCGAGGTTTACGATCTCAGTGTGGATTACTTTGTGGGCATGCCCAGTTTTCATGCGCTTGGAGACCCTCCATATCAGTATTGGCTGACCCACACCCCGCACGGAACGGTGGTTGACAATCCCAACGGCATGGGAAAGGCCATGAATGAGAAAGTCAGCTACACCGGCGATGCCATTTCCATGTACACCCACATGGGTACGCATATTGATGCGCTCAACCATTTTGGCCTGAACGGAAAGATTTGGAACGGTTTTACGCCGGAAGAGCATCTGGGCGACAAGGGATGGAAAAAAACAGGCGCAGAAAAGATCCCTCCGGTGATTGCGCGCGGCGTTTTGATTGATGTGGTAGCCTACAAAGGCGTGGAGAGCCTGCCGGAGAACTACCGAATCACCGCTGCGGACCTGCGGGGTGCGCTAAAAAAGCAGGGCGTTACCATGCAAAAAGGAGACGTAGTTCTGATCCGGACCGGACAGGCACGGCACTATGAGCATGCCAGTGAATATCTGCACAATTACCCCGGCATCAATCTGGAGGCCGTAAAATGGCTGATTGAAGACCAGGGGATCATGCTTCTGGGGGCAGACAACCTCAGTTTTGAGGCCTTTCCACCGGAGCGGGCAGACAACTGGGTGCCGGTACACACCTATCTCCTGGCGGAAAAAGGCGTGATGTTCATAGAACAAATGTACCTGGAAGACCTGGCAAGAGATGCCGTTTACCAGTTTGCTTTTATTGGTGCCTCCCTCAAACTCAAAGGCGCCAGCGGATCGCCCATGCGGCCATTGGCGCTGCCGATTGTTGCCAAATAATATCTTGATTGGGCCAAGAATACGTTTACGAAGCTTTTATAGTTTCGTAAACGTTGCCTAATTAAAAAATTCATCCTCCACCTACCTTTCCGGTAGTTTTTCCCACTCATCATGTGCGATTTTTCCGAAATCGTTTAATTGCATTTCTTTGTTTTCCACCTCGCCAAAAAAATGAATCCGGTCCTGGCAACAGATGGTGACGAAAAACATGCCTTCTTTGGCATAATCATATCCTCTGAGACGCACGCTGCGTCTGCGATGAATTTCCGGGTTGTATTTCATATTGGTTTAATTATTTGACAATAAAGGGGCCTGTGTTTACAAAAATAGGGGTTTGATTGGATGGATGCAAATGGTGGTTCCCCGAAATCATATCGATACCGCCCACCCACAGGTAGAATCGCTGCATAACAGATACGAACAGAAACACCCACCGTCACCTCCCCAGGATCTTGCTGAAGAAATCAAGCAGTACCTTGCCTTTTCGCCTGGAAAAAACTAAATTTTGACCTCCAGTTAGCCAAACAGAGCCTTCTAAGGGATCGTATTTTTCAATGTGCCTCGTATTGACCAGATACTTTTTGTGGGTTCGGAGAAATCCGCCCTGCTTTTCCAGTATTTCGGCGTAGTAACCCAGGTTTTGGAAACTGGCAAAGGGTTTCTCCGAGATGGTGTGCACATAGCAAATACCGCCCTCGCCTTCCAGGTATTTTATGTCCTTGATATATATATACCTGATGATCCCATGGGAAACGGTAATCGGTATTTTCTCCAGCGTAGCCGAGGCGCCCATGCCTGGAGCCAGCAGGTTTTTAAGCTCTTCCAATCTACCCTTAAGGTTGCGATTGGATACTTCCTTTTGCGCTTTTTGGACGGCCATCTGCAATTGTTGCGGATCCACCGGTTTCAATAAGTAATCCACTGCCGATTTATGCAAGGCCTGTATCACATAATCAAACGTGCCAAAGGCTGTCAGAAACACCAGTGCGGTCTGATCAAAAAGCGATGGATTGAGCCGATCCAGCAAGTCAAACACAGTGCCGTCCCGGAGCTATATGTCCAGCAACCACAGGTCGGCGGGCGTACCGGCAAGAAAAGCGAAGCCATCCTGAACATTTTCGGCCTCGCCCA
>JADZFI010000012.1 GCA_020850025.1 Saprospiraceae bacterium | reverse complement strand
TAATTAGCTGTCAAATGACTTTTGCCTGTAATTCCTAACCTATGCACAAACTACTTATTCGGCTGGCGGGCTCAATGGCTGCGTCGCTTTTGGCCGTAAATTCCATTGCCCAGACTTCAGTTCTGCCTCGGCGAATTACCCTGCCTGAAGAGCTGAAAGAGGTATCAGGAATGACCAGGCTTGCCAACGGAGAACTCTGGCTGCTGAATGACTCCAGAAATCCCTCTAATCTGTATCGCTATGACCCGGCACAAAAAAAAATAACGGCTGTACATGTTCTCAAAACAAGAAACTACGATTGGGAAGATCTGACGCACGATACAGCTGGAAACCTCTATATCGGCGATTTTGGCAATAACAACAACAAACGGCAAAATCTACGGATCCTGGTATTCAACCCAACCCAGGGTACACTCGACAGCATTCTTTTCCGATATCCGGATCAGACGGCGTTTCCGCCGGAAAAAGAAACAAACTGGAACTTCAATTGTGAAGCAATGGTGTATTACCAGGACAGTTTGCACTTGTTTTCCAAAAATGCCTTTAAAGGCAATTTTTACTGCAAGCACTACGTGATCCCGGCTAAACCGGGGCCTGAGACAGTTGCCACACTTCGCGATAGTATTCTGATCAATGACCGTGTAATTACCGGAGCGGCACTCAGCCGGGATGGCAACCTCCTTGCGCTTACCGGCTATATAATGGGGCGACGACTTGGCCTCTTCCCATATTCAAGAGCCAGTGTAATGTATTTTACGAAATTTAAAGGCTCCATGTTTTTAAAAGGGAAACAGCACCGGAAGCGTTTGCCCAAATTCTTAATAGCCCGTCAATTTGAATCTATCACACAATGGGATGGAACAACCTGGATGGTAGCCAATGAAGGAAGAGGGTCCCAGGTGCAGCGCATCTGGAGGATAAGCCTGAATTCAAAACGCTAAAATGGATATCCTACCGCCAAATTAGGATTGAAATCTTTCAAGTGCATCTTGGAAAAAAGGTTGTTCACCCAATAGGAATTGGTTCCCGGGTAAAGATAGGGCCGCCTTAGTGGCAAGCCAAGGTCGAACCTTAGCACAAAATAGTCAACATCAATCCGCAACCCAAATCCGGTGCCGATGGCTATGTTCTTGTAAGAATCCCATCTTAATTCCGATCCGGGACGGTCGATATCTTTTTTCAGGGTCCAGATATTTCCGCCATCTACAAAAACTGCTCCTTTGAACCACAGAAACAAGGGGAACCGCAATTCACCACCAAACTCAAATCTAAAATCGGCAGATTGGTAAAATGGCTGAGTTTCATCGGGCAGCCCCTTCTCGTTCAACTTAACGTAACCACCAGGCCCGATTTCCCTGATTCGCCATGCACGAAGACTGGAAGGACCACCCACAAAAAATTGTTTGACAAACGGAACTGCTCCTGCATCGCCGAATGGCACTGCGACTCCTGCGCCCATTCTGAGGGCGCCTGTTATTTTTTCGTTGAAATTTCGGGTATAAACCCCCTCCTGGTCAAATCTGATATACTTGGCGAAGTCGAGGTCGGAAATTCTCCATATTGGTTCATCTTTCCGGCTGAAAAGAGGCCAGAGGCGATTCAGCGCCAACACTTCAAGGCCGCTCAATTCATAGGAGAAACGGTAGTTGTATCGTTCGCCAAAACGGTTGGGGCGGTTGGCGAAATTGTAATTGAAGGACCTCAGGAAAAAACCAGTAAATAATTGATTGCCAAAGCTTCGACGTAAAAATTCACTCGGAATCAACAAGGTGTCAAACCTGGGTCTAAGCACATCCACGCCTACATGATCCCAACTGTATTGGTGTTCAGGATGGGATCGGACCCGGTAGCCATAAGAGGCATTCGACAGGTGGTAGGCGTAAAAGTCGGTTACATCCAGGTAATTGTAGTTCAGCGACAACCGCGCTTCTCCATCAGACCGCAGGCGTTCATACAAACCCTTGGGTAAAAGCCTCCATTTCCCGGCCCTAAGCTTGGATGCAGATTTCCAAAATCCGAAATAGTCGAAAAATTGCGGAAAAAGGAGCTCATTCTGGAATTTGAACTCTTGTGAGAAAATCAACTTAGGGTTGGCAACATCAAACTCGATATTGTAGCTCAGGCTGCTCTGAATATGCTCAGCGCCTGAAAGCAGATTCCGGTTTTGTGCGGTAACAATAGGAGAAAGACCCAATAAACCATTACTGATGGAGTTTCTGGAATAATTCAGGTCAAGTCCGCCGTCAATGTGAAAACGCTGGTTGGGGGATAAATTGATGGTGACGTTCATTTTGCCCGTCTCCAGGCTGTCTTCCATAGGACGGAGAGACACAAATCGGTAAACACCAAGCGCATTCAAATTTCGCAAGGTTTTGTCAAATGCCGCTTGCTTGAATACCTCACCGGGATTGAGCAGGATTTTCTTGCGTAACAAACTCGGCTTGATCCAAAGTTTGGCTTCCCCGGCAGCAAAATATACGCCCCGGATGGTGGTGTCACTTCGGAGGGAGTTGAGGTCGGGTACAACTCCGGAGAGTACTTCCACCTTATTGATGGTGTAGACCTGGTGACTCTTAGTATCGCTAAAAGGTAATATTTCAATGGTTATGTTGGAATATACGCCGCTGCTGTCGCCCCCAAATTCAATGAACTGGGGGATGAAGTAGGCATAACCATTGTTTTTTAGCAAGTTGGTGATTCGCAGTTTTTCAGCCTCAAAAATCCGGATATCCAGAGGCGTTTGGGGCTTGATCAACGACTCTCCGGCATTTGCCTGCAGAATGGATAATATCTGGGTGTCGCGACTGACAAATTGTGTCTGGCTGACTTTGTATTGGGCGCCGAGTTGTAAATGATAGGTTACGGTTTGTTTCCAGGAGCCCTTTGCTTTTGCCGT
>JADZFI010000011.1 GCA_020850025.1 Saprospiraceae bacterium | reverse complement strand
CCGTTTTGCCTGCAAACTGTGGCCCCGAAAACCAACTGATGTCCGGATCCAACAGGATTCGCTCTTTCTTTCGGAGCCAATCCGGGTCGTAAGCAAAACTAAACGCTTTCCTGCCCTTGGCCTGGTGCGCCGACAGCACTCCCACGCACTGTGCAGCATCCATTCCGAGCCAGTGCGCATATACCCATATGTCAGTTTTCCCGCCTGTCATAATTTTTTACCGTTTAGCAAGTCCAAATCCTGAAGCTTTTTGCCCAGTTCATCGTCGGCTGCCAGTTTTAAAAAGTCGTTGTGGAGCCCCAAAACCCGTAAAACATTGAAATAAGTTCCCATAGCTACCCCGGGATTGCCTTTTTCCACCTGATACAAAGTAGTGCGATTGATACCGGCGCGTTCAGCCACCTGAACGGTGGTTAAACCCCGCCTTTTTCTGGCAAGTTTGATGTTAATTCCCACCTGTTCCATCATTTTTTGATGCGAGGGGAAAAGCAATACCTTTTTACTTTGCATGTATGTGGTATATTTTGTACAAAAGTAGTTATTTTGTTGATAATATACAACATTATAATATTGGAAAAACACCGGGCAGAGCGGAACAGGCCTCGTAAGAGGCCAAACCAGCCTCAGAGCCAACCCCAAGCACTACAGGGATACCGGGGCGCTATTAAGGAGTGGAAGACCAGGCGATGCGGAAAATTATCATTTACGCATAAATCGGCGGCTAAACCCGCCTGTACAATAGCCATTTCCTACCTTTACCCCCCACAACCTCCTTCCATGAAAGTCCATTTTTACCTGCATTACGGCACCCAGTTCGGCGAAGCGTTTTCCCTGCAACTTTCCAACGGCGCATCCCACCCGATGGAATACCTCAACGATGAACTCTGGACACTGAGCCTGGAGCTCGCTCCGGCGGCTTTTCCCGGCGCACTGGGCTATTCCTACTTGTTCCACAGCGCCGATGGGCTCCACAAACCGGAAGCGGATCCGGGCCGGCAGCTGGAGCTGAGTCAGTTCCAGGGCGAGGTGTCGGTGTTTGATTACTACAACCCCATGGGGCAGCTGGAAAATGTGTTCACCACGCAGCCTTTCCGCAACCTGCAGCAACACCAGGCCGCCAAGCCAGGCAAAAAAGCCGCATTCTCCCACGTTTTCCGGGTAAAAGCGCCCATGCTGCAGCCGGACGAGGCCGTTTGTATCCTGGGCCACGGCATCGCCCTGCGCAACTGGGATACCGCCGCGCCCCTGCTGCTCCAGCACCTCAACGGCTGGTGGGAAATCCGCCTCGACCTCTCCAACGAAGCCTTCCCCTTAGCCTATAAATACGGCGTGTGGAATACCCGCACCCACAAGTTCCTCGGCTTCGAAGAAGGCGGGAACCGGCCGGTTCAATTTCCAATGTCCAATGTCCAATATCCAATGTCCAATGTGCATCACGACAACTTTGGACGTTTCCCGCTCCGCCGCTGGAAAGGCGCGGGGGTGGCCATTCCGGTGTTCAGCCTGAGAACGCACCAAAGCTGGGGCGTGGGCGAATTCACGGACATCCCGCTGCTGGCAGATTGGGCCAAACACACGGGCCTGCGCCTGCTGCAGCTGCTGCCCATCAACGACACCACGGCCACGCATACCTGGACCGACTCCTACCCCTACGCAGCCATTTCGGCCTTTGCGCTGCATCCCATTTTCATCAATGTGGAGCAGCTGGCCGGCAAAAAACACGCGTCGGTGCTCAAGCCTTACCTGAAAAAACAAAAGGAACTGAACGCGCAAGCGGCCGTAGACTACGAAGGCGTGATGCAAACCAAGTGGGACATCCTGCGCCGGCTCTACGACCTCCAAAAAGCCGACTGGATCAAAGACGCCGACTACCAGGCCTGGTACCAGTCCAACCAACACTGGCTGGCGCCCTACGCGGCTTTCTGCTGGCTGCGCGATGCCAGCGGCACCTCCGATTTCGGCCAATGGAGCAAATACTCTGTGTACAAACCCGCCGAAATCGACAAGCTGCTGGACCCCAAGCACAAATCCTTCGATCAGATCGGCTTGCACCTGTTCGTGCAGTGGCACCTGCACCTGCAGCTCAAAGCCGCCGTGGATTACGCCCACGGACTGGGCTTGTCGCTCAAAGGCGATATCCCCATCGGCATCTACCGCTACTCCTGCGATGCCTGGGTGGCCCCGGAACTCTACAACATGAACGCCCAGGCCGGAGCGCCGCCAGACGATTTTGCAGAAAAAGGTCAGAACTGGGGTTTCCCCACCTACAACTGGGCCCGCATGAAAGCCGACGGCTTCGCCTGGTGGAAGCAGCGTTTCGAGCAGATGAGCCTGTACTTCGATGCGTTCCGCATTGACCATATCCTCGGGTTTTTCCGCATCTGGAGCATCCCCATGGACGCCGTGGAAGGCATCCTCGGACAATTTGTGCCCGCCATCCCGGTCACGGAAGCCGAGCTGCGCCAGGCCGGCGCCGGTTTTGATTTCGACCGCTATTGCAAGCCCTACATCACCGAGCAGGTGCTGCACCAGCAGTTTGGCGGAAACGCGGCCCAGGTAGCCACGCAATTCCTGCAGCCGCTCCAGGACGGTCGCTACGCCTTCAAGCCCGAGTTCGACACCCAGCGCAAGGTAGAAGCCTGGATGAACGCCCAGCCGACCTCGGATTTCCTCACGCAGGTGCGGGAGGGCGTGTACGAGCTGCAATCCAACGTGATCCTCATGCCCGCGCCGGAGGGCTATGCATTCCGGTTCGGGATTGAAAAAACGAGCAGTTTCCAGCATTTGCCGGACGGGGTAAAAGCCGCGCTGAAAAGTCTGTACATCAACTATTTCTACCGCCGGCAGGACGAATTCTGGCAACGCGAGGCTATGGAAAAACTGCCAGCCCTCAAAGCGGCCACCCAGATGCTCATCTGCGGTGAAGACCTCGGCATGGTGCCGGCCTGCGTACCCGATGTGATGGAGGGACTGGGCATTCTCAGCCTGGAAATCCAGCGCATGCCCAAGGCCACGGGCGTCACCTTTTTCCACCCCAAAGACGCCCCGTATTTGTCGGTGGTAACGCCCAGCACCCACGACATGAGCACCATCCGCGGCTGGTGGGAAGAAGACCGCGCGCTCACGCAGCGTTTTTACAACGAAATCCTCCAGCGCCAGGGCGATGCGCCGTATTTCTGCGAGGCCTGGGTGAACAAGATCATTCTGGAACAGCATTTCCACTCCCCGGCCATGTGGGCCATTTTCCAGCTACAGGACCTGCTCGGCATGGACGCCGCCCTCCGCCGCGAAAATCCCGCCAACGAACGCATCAACATTCCCGCCAACCCCAGGCACTACTGGCGCTACCGGGCCCATATTGCCCTGGAAGACCTGCTCAAAGCCGAAGGGTTCAATGCCGGGGTGCGGAGATTGGTGGAGGATAGCGGGAGAGGATGAGGACTCTTCACTCATGTACTCCTACCCCGCTCATCCCTCTTCCAGTGACCCCGCCGCTGTGCCGGTGAGAGAAGAAATCCTGGGGGTTAAGCAGGGTGCAGTAGGGAGATATTTCGATGTGTGTTTGCGGCACGCCGAAATCGAGTAGTTGGGCGGCATTGGCTTTTTTCAGGTCGACAAAGAATTTACCGCGGTTGGCATCCCAGCGTTTGAAGGGGTTGCTGAACTGCTCGGCTACTTCCGGTCCTACTTCGAAGGAACATTCATCAATGCAGGCGCCAATGTAGGCATAGCAATCTGCGCCGCGGGTGCCGTAGGTTTTCGCCATTAGTGCCAGGGTTTTGGCTACAATCTGTGCCGCGGCGCCTTTCCAGCCGGCGTGAATGGCTGCCAGGGCCCGGTTGGCGTGATCGTACACGAGGATAGAGGCGCAATCGGCCACCGAAACCACCAGCAGAATGCCCGGCACGTTGGTGATCAGGGCATCAAAGCCTTCCGAGCCGCCGGGGGCTTCCACGATCCGGATTTGATCGCTGTGTATCTGTTTGGACCAGGCCATTTGCTCCGGGGTAAATCCCAGCGCAGCGCAATAGCGGCGACGGTTTTCTGCTACATCAGCCGGATCATCGTCGGTACTCTTACCGAGGTTCAGGGTGTCGTACGGGGGCTTGCTCACGCCTCCGTGGCGAGTGCTTTGTCCGGCGGAAATATCCGGGAACCGGTTGAACAAAGTCGGACGAATGATAGAACTAGTCAACAAATTCATTTAAAAAAATCCTAGCCCCAGCGGGGCGTCAACATTTGTAGCGGGGCGGTAATATTTGTGGTTTTCGGGCAAAAATACGGGGTTATTGCGCACAGATCTCGCACAGTTTATTTCGCACAGATTTTACACAGATTGTTTGCACAGATTTTACACAGATTTTTCTTTTCCCGCAGATCTCGCAGATGTGCCGCAGATTTCCGCAGAAAACATTCGGCTGGGCATTTCAAGAAAGAAAAATTAAATCCGTGTAATCCGCGGCATCCGTGTTCCAAAAAAATAATCCGCGGCATCCCCCTATTTTTGCACCCACTAAATCTGCGTTCCCCATGGCGAAACCACGTACCATCTTTTTTTGCTCCAACTGCGGCGCCTCGGCCCCTAAATGGCTGGGGAAGTGTCCGCATTGCGGCGAATGGAATACCTATCAGGAAGAGCTGATCCAAAAGGAAACGGTAGCGGAGGAAAAACGAAAATCCTGGGCGCCCAGTGTGGGTGGCCGTTCGGAATCGCCTAAAGCGGTGTTGCTGCAGCAGGTGCAAACGGGCAAAACCCAGCGACTCGCCACGCCGGATCAGGAGCTGAACCGCGTGTTGGGGGGCGGCATTGTGCCGGGCTCGCTGGTGCTCATCGGCGGACAACCGGGGATAGGAAAGAGTACGCTTTTGCTGCAAATTGCCATGAAAATCCCGGCCAAGGTGCTTTATGTGAGCGGGGAGGAAAGCGAAGAACAAATCAAGATGCGCGCCGACCGGGTGGGCGCTTTTAAGTCGGAATGTTACATCCTCACGGAAACCAACACCACCAAAATTCTCCAGCAAGCGCAGGAAATCCTGCCGCAGATGATGATCGTGGATTCCATCCAGACCATGAGCACCCCGCATCTGGATTCCGCGCCGGGCGGCATCTCGCAGGTGCGCGAGTGCACGGGAGAGTTGCTGCGTTTCGCCAAGGAAACCAATGTGCCCATTTTCCTGGTGGGCCACATCAATACGGAGGGCGATATCGCCGGCCCCAAGCTGCTGGAACACATTGTGGACTGTGTGTTGCAGTTTGAGGGCGACCGCCACAATACCTACCGCATCCTGCGCACGCTGAAAAATCGTTTCGGCAGCACCGACGAGATGGGAATCTACGAGATGCAAAGCGCCGGCCTGCGCGAAGTGAGCAACCCTTCGGAATTACTGCTGAGTCAGAAAGACGAGGAATTATCCGGCTGCGCCGTGGCGGCCACCATGGAAGGCATGCGCCCCATGCTGATCGAAACCCAGGCCCTGGTGTCGAAAGCGGTTTTCGGCACACCGCAACGTTCGGCCACGGGTTTTGACATGCGCCGCTTGTCCATGCTATTGGCTGTACTGGAGAAACGCTGCGGGTATTTTTTCAGCATGAACGACGTGTTCCTCAACATTGCCGGAGGCATACGCGTGGAAGACCCGGCCATCGACCTGGCCATTGTGGCCTCGCTCATTTCCAGCCTGATGGATGTAAGCATCCCCTCCAACATCTGTTTCGCAGGAGAAGTGGGCCTTTCCGGCGAAATCCGCGCCGTACAACGCGTTGAACAGCGCATCACGGAAGCAGACAGATTGGGCTTCAAAGAAATCTACGTATCCAAATACGGACTCAAAGGTGTTGACACCAAACGCTTCGGCATTAAAATCCACACCATCGGAAAGGTGGAGGAGCTGAAGCGGGCGTTGTTTGTTTGATGGACGTTGGACTGTTGGATATTGGACAATGGACTGTTGGACGATGGACATTGGACTGTTGGACAAGAGGGGCGTGGCGTTGTACCGAGGCTTGGGCCATTGATCGTCAGTCGTAGATCGTCAATCGCAAGTCGTACATCGCAAGTCGTAAGTCGTACATCGTCAACCGTTATAAATCAAAAATACCCCTGGCAGTTTCTCCAGGGTTTTGACGCTTTCTTTTTTCCACTGACTTACCGGCAGGCTGCGGATGAATTCGTTTTCGCCCGTAAGATCCTGGGCTACGCCGAACATGGTGTTGGGCTGCAGACATTCCAGCGCTACTTCCAGCACCATTTGGGAACGATAGGGCGTTTCGATGAACAACTGGGTTTGATCCTGCTGCCGCGAAAGTGTTTCCAGTCGGCGCAAGTCTTTGGCCAGTTCCGGCCTTTTAGGCGACAAATACCCCTGAAACGCAAATTTTTGTCCGTTCATGCCGGAGGCCATCAGCGCCAGCAGGAGAGACGACGGCCCCACCAGGGGCGCCACTTTAACGCCTTCCCGGTGCGCCAGAGCCACCAACGATGCGCCGGGATCGGCCACCCCCGGGCAACCGGCCTCGGAGAGCAAGCCCACATCCTTTCCAGCCCGAATCGCCTCCAAAAACACCGATTCAGCCTCCTGTAACTGTTGGTTGTCCGGCAACTCCACGAAGATCATTTCCTGAATGGGCTTCGAAGGCCCCAGGCTCTTGATAAAATGCCGGGCTGTTTTAGCGCGTTCCACTACGAACACATCCAGGCCACGCGCAATCTCCTGCGCGTACGCCGGCACGGTGTGCAAGGCATTTTCGGCCATGGGACAAGGTATGAGATAGAGTTTTGACATAGACGGTGGACGGTGGACGGTGGACGGTGGACGGCTGACAGCAGGCTTAGTGCTGAAGGCTTGGGCTACCGTAAGCCGTAGGCCGTAGGCCGTAAGCCGTCTACCGTAAGCCGTCTACCGCCTCCTCATATAAAACCAGAGCGCGCCGAAGGCGACGATCAGAATGGCGGGTAACAGCACCATTTTAGCCAGGGTTTCCTGGCCGGCAGCGAGTTCGGCAGCCGGACCGGTAAGTCCTGCTGCTTCGGCGCTTTTGCGACTGGCATCTATCCAGCCCCCAACGATGGGTTGCAGCAAACCGGTGGCAAACATACCCATTCCGCCCATCACCGACATGCCCAGGGCGCCGGATTTTGGGATAGACTCGCCGGTAAATCCGAGCATGGTAGGCCAGAAATAACAAACACCCACGGCAAACATAATGGCCGCCACATAGGTCATGGCGCCGGTGCTATGGCCCAGCAGATAAATACCCAGGGTAGCTATGATGGCTGAGGCCCACAGAACGCCCGTCGGGTTGAGGCGGTGCACTACCGGTCCGGCATAATAGCGG
>JADZFI010000010.1 GCA_020850025.1 Saprospiraceae bacterium | reverse complement strand
TTTGCATAAATAAGTAATTTTAGAAATGAAAAAAGAAGTTGCTTTCATTGAAACAAACGTTGCAATGTGTTGAATGTAAACTAGTTACCACGAATTCGTTCACCGGTAATATGTCTATTACATTAATCAGGACTGCAGCCAGATGCCACCACTTTGGTCTCGGGACATAGGCCAGACCTGCAGCTGGCTACCAAAGCATAACAAAGATATTACTTGTCGGTATTTAGTTGAACGGCTTCAGCATTATTTTTGTGTGAAGCCTTAGATAATCGACGAATCCGTACACTCACATCACCTCCCCCGCTGTCGCCTATCCGGAGGTCCCATACTCTGCATGGCCTCCTCTATGGCTGCATCGAAACGCTGAAGTTGATCCGGCCGGCAAAGGGCGCGCACCTGGCGGAAATGTTCGTAGGTGAAGCGTTCTTCTTTTGCCCGAAGGGCGCCCAGTGAATCGGCCAGCATTTGAACTTCCGGGGCATCGGCTTCCTTAGTAGCCATCAAACGGAACATAGCTTCGCGTACCTGTTTGTTTTGGTTGCGATAGGTTTCCAGGGTTGCCCGGTGCTCCATGCGCAATTGGTCGTAGACCTCCTGCTGCGCCTCGTCCATGCCAGTGGCGCGAACCAGAAACTGAAATGGACCTGCTTCCCGGGGATTCGGAGGCCTGTTTACCCACAAAAAAGTGAGGGTGCCTACATTCAGCAGGAGCAATGTCACTACCGCTATTTTGTAAAAAGTAAGGGTTTGCATAAGCTCAGATTTGAGGTCCGTCGGAAGTATTGAAGTATTCCCGAATGAACTGTTCTTTGTCGTTGCGCTGGTTTTTTCCCAGGTGAGAAAAATCCACACACATGAACAGGTTGGCCACCAGTAGCACCGTTGCACAGGCTGCGGCACTCCACACCTGAATGGCAGACATGCTCACCACCCTGGCCCTGGCCCGGCGACTTTGTTGCAGGGCCTTTTCAAACAGGTCGGAAGGAGCTGTGGCCCTTTTGATGCCATGAAGACTTTCCATGGCTTCGTCTATCCATTTATTTTCTGCGTCTTTCATAATTTTAGTGTCATTTAAGGGGTCATTTATGGGTTATTTAGGGGTTGTTTAGGGGGCGAATTGAGATTGATACCAACTACCCAAATGGGTTTTCAGGTTTTGCCGGGCTCTGAACATCAGCGATTCCACGGAGGACAGGCTGACTTGCATGATTTCGGCTATTTCGGCGTAGGGCAAATCTTCCAGTTTGTGCAACACAAAGGCTGTTTTTTGTTGTTCCGGCAACTTCTCGATCGCCAGGAACAGGATTTGAGCCTGTTCCTGGCGTTCTAACAATACCCCCGGATGCTGAAAATGCGGCCGGTCGACGGCAAGTCCGGCTCCTTCTCCGGAGAAAATACTCTGCAAAAACCCGAATCGTTTCTGTCGTTTTCTGGCCTTCAGCGCATCCAGACACTTGCTCACGGCTATCCGGTACAACCAGGTAGAAATTTTGGCTTCCCCCCGGAATTGTCCCAGCGACTGAAAAGCATAGGCAAACACCTCCTGCGCCATATCCTCCGCATCGCTGTGGTGCTGCAACAGCCCAAGCGCGGTATTGAACACCATATCCCCGTATTTCTCCACCAAATGCCGGCAGGCTGCGGGATGGTTGTTCCGTAATTGAAGGATCAGTTCAGGGTCTGACAAAAGTGTTTTGGTGTTTTAGTGTTTGGGTGTTTTAGTGTTTTAGTGTTTTGGTGTTTTTGAATCTTCGTGCCTTCGCGTCTTCGTGCCTTCGTGTAACCTCGTGCCTTCGCCTAAAAGGGGCTCGAAAACTTCGGGTCATTGGCAATACCGGTATCCGTCAGGGTTTTCAGGAAGGCCACGAGTGCTGTTTTTTCGTCGGCATTGAGGTTGAGGTTGCGTGGCGCTCCATTGGGGGTTCTGAGTTCAATGGATAGGTTGGGGTGGTTTTTAACGCCGGTGCTATAGTGCTCCACCACTTCCTCCAGGGTGGCAAATCGGCCGTCGTGCATGTAAGGGGCGCTCAGTTCAATGCCGCGCAGAGAGGGGGTTTTAAATAAACCGTTTAATGCGGCATTTCCGGTTGCTTCTCCTACGCCATTATCGGCGAACACCAGATCCAGGCCATTATTGCGGGCGCCTGGCGCCGTAAAAGTTTCGGTGCCGTGGCAACGGGCGCATCCGGCTACGCCAAAAAACAGCTGCTTCCCCTGGTTTTCCTGTGGGGTGAAGTTAGTAAAGTTTACCTGACCGGGATTCTGGTTGGGCGGGAAGGCTGCCCGTCCGGCATCGTACTTGGTTTGGTACGACACGATGGAACGGACAAACTGTGCCAGGGCGCGTACGATGCCCGCAGAGTCAATTTGCTCCGAGCCAAAGGCGTCTTTGAACAAGGGTTTGTAATAGTCTACAGCCTGCAATTTCGTCACCAATTCCGGCATGGTCATGCCCATTTCTACCGGGTGGGTAATAGGTCCGGAGGCCTGTGCCTCGGCGGAGGCTGCACGTTCGTCCCAGAAGAAGCGACCATTGGGGTAGTATGCTGCATTGAGTAACGACATGGAGTTGCGTCCCGTCAGCCCGCCTTCAAACCCGGTGCTGAACTGGTCGGGATCGCTGAAGGAAAAGGCTTGCTGGTGACAGGAGGCGCAGGATTTGGTGTTGTTCCTGCTCAGGTTTGTATCGTAAAAGAGTACCCGGCCCAGTGTTGCACCATAGTTGGTTACCGGATTGTTGGCGGGGGTATTCAGTTGTCCTGCAATGGGCGGCGCTGTGAGGTAGTTGGGCAGCGACGGATTGGCATAATTGAAAGGAGTAGCAGGCAGGTTCAATCCTTCAATGGTGTTATTGGTGTTGTTACCATTGTCGGGGTCTTTGGTGCAGGACTGGAGCATGATTCCGGAGCAAAGCAGGGCGAGCAGCAGGAGGTAGTTTTTCATAATTATCCATTTTATAGCTTAGGCGATCTTTGTTTGGGAAACTTGCGGTGTGGGTGGTTTTTTTTCGCACAGATTTTACACAGATTATTTCGCACAGATTTTACACGGATTGTTTGCACAGATTTCACACAGATTATTTCGCACAGATTTTACACGGATTATTTCGCACAGATTTTACACGGATTGTTTGCACAGATTTCACACAGATTTTCCCACGGATCTCGCAGATGGACCGCAGATTTTTGCAGAAAGCGTTCGGCACAGCGGCTCATTGAACCATTATTTTAAATCCGTTTCCTCCGCATCATCTGTGTTCAAAAAAATCCGCGGTATCCCCAAAAAAGATCGTCCCGCCACCGGCATTCCGGGGCAGGACGATATCTTGAACTGAAAAAAGTGTGCTGAAGGCGTTATCGCAATACGATTTTGCCCGTGGCGGTTTTAGTGTTATTCGAGAGGATTACGAAAGTGTAAAGTCCGGCGGGCAGTTGTTTGCGTTCAAAACGGAACTGATGGCCTGAGAAGGGCTGGGTGTTGACCACCTGTCCGAAGGCATTGGTGAGCACGAATGTTCCGTTGCCGATCCAGGATGTCATTTCAAAAACTACCGCTTCTTCGGCTGGGTTGGGGTAGGCAGTTACCTGTTTTCCCATGACCGGATCATCCACGCTGACGGTAACAAATTCACGACCTACCGTATGCCAGCTGGTATTGGTAATGATAGGCTCGTTGTAATCGAAGTAGATGGCTGCCGAGTTTTGCAGCAGTGTACCATCGGCCAGATCAGGCTTTTGGGAGATGCGGAATTTCACAAAACCATTGGAAGCCACCTGGTTCACATTTGAGTCCGGCAGGTAGATATTGTCAAACGTAAAACGAAGCACGTTGCCTTCGAGGATCGAAAACTCCATGGCATGGCTGGCTACGCCCGGACGCACGGTGGCAGGGTCCAGATGCTGGGAAAGGGTATCCAGGATGACTACCTTGAAGGCCGTATCCGTACCGGTATTCTGGAATCGGATCAGGTATTCAATATCCACATTGGGTTTGATGAAGTGCTGGCTGCCGTAGCCGGCGGGAAATGCCTGCTTGTCGTTGGGATCGTAAGAGCCAATGTTCTCCCTGCATTCCAGCGCCTGGAACGGATTGGGATCATTGAGCGGGAACAGGTTTACCAGACCGGTTTGGTTGATGCCGCCGCAACCTTCCAGCGCCACAGCCTGACGGCCGCCCCAGGGGTGCAATGGCTCCTGGTCGGCTTCCAATCGCCAGGTGCTGCCGTTGGCTTCCTGCCTGAAGGTGAATACTTCGCTCTGCCCCAGTTGGAAACTGCCTTCCTGGCGCATTACCACATCTTCCACCACCACAAATTCCAGGGTTTCTGACATGGCGGCATCGCCAACGTTGGTGATGGAAAAACGCACAGAATCACCCTCACAAACAGCATCTACCTTGACGTCGGCCCCACTCCAGTTTGAGTTGCCGCGACAGTCGTCGTAAGGGTACACAAATGCCTCGGTGCAGTGTGAAGCACCCAGTTGAGCATCGCAGGAAATGGCAAAAGTGACATAGAAAGTGGTGCACTGCCCGGGGATGAGGTCGCCAACCTGAAAAGACCAGGTATTGCCACTTACCAATGCGCCTGGAATGGAACTGCTTTCATAGCTGAAGTATTCGTCGAGTGCCACTTCCACCCAGGCATTTTCCACCGTTTCGCCGCTCAGGTTGCACGCCTGAACAGTGTAACTGTTGTTGGGTGCACACCTGCGCAGGCGATTGGTGGTCAGGTCCACCGACAGGAGACCGCAGCGTTGCTCCAGGTGAACCGGAATGTCCTGGGTGGCCGTTTGGCCCACAGATATGTTGAGGGTATATTCAGATTGACAGTTCAGGCCGAAATTGGAAGAAGCCACCAGCGTAACCACCACGGTTGTATCAAATCCGCTGAGGTTAAAGCCATAAGAGCCGGAGGCATCCGTTTGGGTTTCCAGAACAGCACCGGTAATCTGGCCGGTAGCCCGAACGGTCCAGCCTTCCAGATAAGGTTCCCCGCTCTCATGGGTACAGTTGGAGGAGGTATCGGAGAACACCTGTCCTTGAACTGCTACAAAAAAGGTATCAATGATTTTAATGATCTGGGTATAACGGTAGCCATTGGCATCAGCCTCCCAGAAAGTGGAATAATCGGTTGGCGAAGGGTCTGATGCATTCACTTTCACAATGGTGGATGCCCAGGGCGCCAGGGTGCCGGGAGCGGAAACTATCGGCCCCGGAAGGTTGGCAGGGTGGTTGATCGTGACATTGGGGGCCGGGTTCGGAATAGTGATCACTCCTTCTAGAGGGTCGTAGGTGCACCAGTTGATAACCGTCCAGGTGCGTTCAATTTTATAATCGCAATCAGGTTCGTTGGTAAAAACCTCGTCGGAATAAGAAACGCCGATCAGTTCGCATGTTGCATCGTTAAAAGATGGTTCGCCATAAAAGCCGATGGGCGATTGAACACCTGTAATTACATCATCTGGGAAACGCAGGTTATAGTGCTGGTCCTGGTTGACGAAAATCTGCTGAACTGCAATGTTTACACCCAGGGTACTGGAGTTGCCGCTGCAATCGTACGCCACAAATGTTCGGGTAATGGTTCCTTTGCTGCACAGGGTGTCGAACTGGCTATAGTTTACAGTAGCAATCACGGTGTCAATACAGCAGTTATCGGTTACCGTTGGTGCGCCATACGCCTCGAAGGTTGGGTCAAACTGATCGCAGGTTACGGTAATATCGGCGGGCGCCTGGAGTACAGGCTTCACTTTGTCTTCCACCTGAACGGTTACCAGACATTCCGTGGCATTCCCGGCGCAGTCTTTTACACGCAGGGAAATTTCGAGGGTGTTGCCTATGTCAGCACAGCAAAAAGTAACGGTTGGAGCATAATCATCAGGCAGGCCATCTGCATCGCATGGGCCATCCGTCAGGCGTTTGACCTCAAAGCTTACCTGACAGCAGTCGTCGTAAGAACCATCATCAAAGGTGGCCGCAAGTACTTCAGCCGGTCCCGATGCCGGGAGGGCCACGTACGTAAAGTTGTCGCACACCGCAACCGGTGGCGTTACATCCGGATTACATTGGGAAAAAAGTTTCGGTGCAAAGAAGAGCAAAACAGCCACAAAAGATGCCGTGCGCAGTGCCCGAAATGTGAATAAATGAGTCATAAGGATTAGATTTTTCAAAAGAGGTGACAAGTTGGTTGACCAGCGGGGGTAAGAGCTCTGTCAAAAAGGTCAAGTGCTATTTTTGACGATACAAAAGTGCGGGGCATCAAACTGGCAAACAACATCAAAAAAAGAAGTTTATAGAGCTAATTTATTGATAATATTATTTAATAAATTGATTATCAATTGTTTGTTTTAAATATTATTGAGCAATTAACTGATTTTTTTACAAAAAAATTCAATAAATACTTCAAAAAAGCGAGGAATGCGCTCAACTTTGCCCGGAGTATGCGGAAAAAGCCTGAAAAACATGGAGAACAGCACTTTAATGGCCTTGATTCGGGCGCTGCCTTCAGGTGAAATTCGGGAGGTGCGCAAATTCCTGCAATCTCCTTTTTTCAATCAGCGGGAAGATGTCGTTTCGCTGTTTGAACATCTGACGGCTGCAGCAGCACCGACCAGGGAAAGTGCCTGGGAATCATTTGCCCTGAAGGGAGATGGGCTTGATTTGCCCAAGCTTCGACTGGTGATGAGCTACTTGCATCAATTGCTGGAACAATTTCTGGCCATCAAAGAAGCCACTTCAGAGGAGTTTTTCTGGGAGTTGCACCTCACCCGGGCTTATCGAAGGCGGAAAATACCACAGGCGTTTGACCGGGAGCGAAAGCAGTTTCAGCAGTCGCTGGAGCGGCAGCCCCTGCGAAATGCCTGGTTTCACGACCAGAGTTTTTGGCTGCACTGGGAAACCCACCAGGTGGAATATGCCCAAAATCCGACCGATGTTTCCTGGTTGATGGAGGCAGGGAAGGCACTCGATGCGGCGTATTTAGCCAGAAAATTGCAGATCGTTTGTTTGCTTACAGCACACCAAACTGTTTACAAAACAGCATTGGACATTCCCTGGGAGGACGAATTGCTCTCGCTGGCAGAGCACGGGCCCTATGCAGAAGCACCTTCTGTAGCCATCTTCCTGGCCTGTTACAAGATGCTGAAACACCCGCAGGAAGAAGCACATTTTCAGCAATTCAAACGGATGTTGTTCCAACAGGGAGAGCTTTTTTCAAAGGAGGAGCTTCACGGCTTATTCATTTTAGCCATTAATTACTGTGTAAAACGTCTGAACGCAGGCGATGCCCGCTACTTCCGCGAAGGATGGGAGCTTTATCGGGAAGGGTTGGACAAGGACCATATCCTGGAAAACGGCATTTTGTCCAGGTTTACTTTTCACAACATTGTGGCTCTGGGCTTGCAGGTTGGCGAACTGGAATGGGTTCGGCAATTTATCCATGATTATAAAACCAAGCTGGAACGTCGGTATCGGGAGAGCGTGTTCAGCTTTAACCTTGCCCGGCTCTCGTACGCCGAGCGGAAACACCACCACGTGCTAGAGCTGCTGCAAAAGGCCAATTACCGCGACCCATTGCACAATCTGGCAGCCAAAACCCTGCTCCTCAAAACCTATTTTGATTTGGGCGAATACGATTCCCTTCAATCTCATCTTGATGCT
>JADZFI010000009.1 GCA_020850025.1 Saprospiraceae bacterium | reverse complement strand
CTACTCCAGAAAAAATACCCAAAATCAAAAAAATCAACAACTTTGTAATGCTTTTTTTCAAATTCACTTCGCGATGGCTATAAATACCTGGAAATCATAGAAAGTCTGCTGAAGGAACACCCACTGCCCGAGGGAGCTCACATAGCCGACATGGGATCAGGGAAGGGGTACCTCACCTTCGCCCTGTACGATTACCTGGCCAATCATCTGCACCTGAAACCCGTGATTACGGGCATTGAACTGCGACCGGCACTGGTGGAATTTTGCAATAAAATTGCCAAACAGGTGGGCTTTGAACATCTCAATTTTGTGGCACAGGACATTGCCAAATACAACGGCGGGCTACTGGATATGCTGATTGCCCTGCACGCCTGCGATACCGCCACAGATCTCGCGCTGGCAGTAGGCATACGGCAAAAAGCCCGGATCATTGTGGTAGCGCCGTGCTGCCACAAACAAATTCGCCGCGAGATGCAACCTCAAAACGAAATGAAGCCCCTATTGAAATTTGGTATACTACTGGAACGTCAGGCTGAAATGCTCACCGACGGCATCCGGGCACTCCTGCTTGAATCTGAAGGTTACCGCACTAAAGTCTTTGAATTTGTCTCCACCGAGCATACCGCTAAAAATGTGATGATCACCGCCACCCTGGAGCGTAATAAAGTGAACCATCGCAGCGCCGAAGCGTTGCAACAAATAGCCGACCTTAAACACGGATTCGGCATCAATCAACACTGGCTGGAGAAATTGCTGGCTGAAAAATGAACATTATCAGAAGCTTTGCAACTCTAGGTGTCCCCGATTTGTTATTTTGTAGAAAAAGTACGTCATAAAAATAATAAGGCGTGAATCTTGCGGTTAAAGACACCAAGAACACAAAGGCGCTAAGGCGCAAAGACAAGGCGCAGCGCCAACACGAACACACAAGCACTCGAAAACTCAAACACTCAAAAACAATTCTCGCCCATGCAAATACTACCTGGCCGCTTTTTTGGCTCATTTGACCCGGACAAATTTTTCCAAGATATGAAACGTAAAACATCGCTTGCCCTCTTCTCCATTGTCGGATTGGTGGGTATCGCTCTGTTGGTTAAATACAATCCATTCAACAACGGCGAACCTCAAAGTTCACCCGAACGCGATGCCGCATTGATTCGCACCATTTCTCAGGTGCTTTCGCGCGGACACTTCCAACCCAAGGAGATTGACGACACGTTTTCCAAAAATGTGTATAATCTCTATTTAAAAGAGGTAGATGGAGGCAAACGCTTCCTCTCCCAAACTGATATTGGCCTGATGAAGCCATACGAGCTTCAGCTCGACGATCAGACGCGCGCCGGAACCTTCCAGTTCTTTGATGTCTCCGTGCAGCGCCTGGATGCCGCACTGGTGAAAACCCAGAATTGGTACCGCGAGATCCTGGCAAATCCGCTCGATTTTTCCAAGAACGATGAGCTTCAAGCCGATGGCGAAAAACTCAAATGGGCCAAGGACGATGCCGAACTGCGCTCCCGCTGGGAACGCTGGATGAAATACGAAGTGCTCAGCCGGGTGGTGGAAGAGCAAGACAAACAGGAAAAACCCGAGTTCAAAGGCGAAAAGAAAGACTTCGCTACCCTGGAAAAAGAACAACGCGCCAAAGTGTTGGATGTGTACGACAAATGGTTCAAACGCCTGCAAAAACTCGACCATAACCGCCGACTCGAAATCTATCTGAACTCCATCACCAATTACTTCGACCCGCACACTGGCTACTACTCCCCGCGCGAAAAGGAAAACTTCGACATCCAGATGTCGGGCAAACTGGAAGGTATAGGCGCCCGTCTGCAAAGCGATGGTGAAAAAACTACTGTCTCTGAAGTAGTCCCCGGCGGACCAGCCTGGAAACAAGGCGTTCTTCAGGCTAAAGACATAGTACTCAAGGTAGCACAGGGCGACACCGACGCGGAATCAATAGACATCATGGGCTGGGAAATTGACGATGTGGTAGCCAAAATTCGCGGCCCAAAAGACACAAAAGTGACCCTCACCGTACAAAAGCCTGATGGCACGGAGAAGATCATCACCATCGTGCGCGATGTGGTCATTATGGAAGAAGGCTTTGCCAAGTCTTTGATCCTGAACGAAAACAGCGCACCGGCAGAGCGCATAGGCTATATCTACCTGCCGAAGTTTTACGCCGACTTTGAATCCGGACGCACCAGTTGTGCTCAGGATGTAGCCGCTGAAGTGGAGAAGCTGAAAAAAGAAAACGTAAAGGGCATCATCCTCGACCTGCGCAACAATGGCGGGGGTTCCCTGCGCGATGTGGTATCCATGAGTGGACTTTTCATTGAAGAAGGCCCCATCGTACAGGTGAAGAGCCGCGGCCGCGCCACAGAAATCATGCGCGATAACGACACGCGCGTGCAATGGACTGGGCCATTCGTCGTCATGGTAAACGGCTTCAGCGCATCTGCCTCCGAAATTCTGGCCGCAGCCATGCAGGACTATGGTCGCGCCGTGATCGTTGGCGCCGCTACTACTTACGGAAAAGGCACGGTGCAGCGCTTCTTTGATCTGGACAATGCCGCCGCAGATAATAGTGTGAAGCCGTTGGGTGAAATGAAAATGACCATCCAAAAATTTTACCGCATTACGGGTAAAACCACCCAGCTGGATGGCGTAACCCCGGATATCGTACTCCCGGATTTCTACAACCTGCTGGAAAACGGCGAAAGCGAGAACGACTACCCTCTGGCCTCCACCACCATCGAACCGGTTCAGTTCAATCAAAATGTATATCGCATTGCCGACGTGAACCAGCTCAAGGCCAACAGCCAGGCGCGGGTGAAAAACGACGAAACCTTTCAAAAGGTAAACGAGAACGCCGCACGTCTCAAAAAACGCAAGGATGACAGCGAGTTCCCGCTTCAGCTCGATAAGTACCGCCAATGGAATAAAAAGCAGGATGAAGAAGCCACCCGCTACGAAAACCTGTTCAAACCCATTGAAAGTTTCAAAATCGACAACCTGACTGCCGACCTGCCCAATATCCAGAGCGACACCTCACGCGTAGCCCGCAACGAAAGCTGGATCAAAGAACGCCAGAAAGACATTCAACTCTATGAAACCCTCCGCATCATGCTGGACATGATCCGCATTGACGGAATGGCGGGGAAACATTGAGGAATGTGAATAATGTGGGGAATGTGAATAATGTGGATAATGGGGGAATGGGGGTGCAGCGTAGGAAATAAAAACTGTTGGTATTCAATTAACCATAGAACATGAGTCATTCTGAATAATCGGGGTGGCTCATGTTTCATTTATGGACTTAGAGCGTGGTAGTAGTTTCCTTACATTAAAAAACCTGAGTCATTCCGAATGCTCGGAATGACTCAGGTTCTATGGTTGAAAAATAATCTTGAATGGGGCTATCCCATATCCGTTCTTATGCGGTTTGAACGCTTGTAATAGTGTTGAACTAGCTGGACGTTACAACCACCACACCCCCACATTCAACACATTCCCCACATTATCCCCATTATCCACATTAACCCCATTATCCCCATTCCCCACATTAATCCACCCAGTCTGCCACAAATACATTGGTATCGCGGCTGCCTGGTTTGTTGTTGCGGTTGCTGCTCCAGGCAAGCTTTTTTCCGTCGGGAGAAAACATGGGGAACGAATTGAAAATACTCTCTGAAGTGACCTGCTCCAGGCCAGTTCCGTCGAGATTGATCATGTAGATCTGGAAATCGTACCCGCGTTTGGAGTGATGGTTGCTGCTGAACAGGATTTTTTTACCGGAAGGATGGAAGTAAGGCGCCCAGTTGGCTTTGCCCAGATTGGTCACCTGACGAAGCTCGGTGCCATCCACATTGCACACAAAAATTTCCATTTCGGTGGGCGCTACCAGGTGTTGGGCCAAATAATCGCGGTATTCCTTGATTTGCTCCGCTGTTTTGGGGCGGCTGGCACGGAATACAATTTTGGAGCCGTCCTGGCTGAAAAAGGCACCGCCATCGTAACCCAAATCAAAAGTTATTTGTTTCAAACCAGTGCCGTCGAGGTTCATGGTCCACAACTCCAGATCGCCGGAGCGATCGCTGGTAAACAGGATCTTGTCGCCTTTGGGGCTAAGCACCGCCTCGGCATCGTAGCCAGGGTGATCGGTTAGTTGTTTGACAATGTTCCCCTTCAGGTCGGCAATGTAAATGTCGTAGGTATCGTAAATCGACCACAGGTACTTCCCGCCGGCGCGCATGTCGGGTGAATGCGGGCAGGACTCACCGCCCTCGTGCGTGCTGGCATAAAGGATATGCTTGCCGTCGGGCATGAAATAGGAACAGGTGGTGCGACCTTTCAGCGTGCTGATGGTCTTTGGACGGTAGGTACTATCGCCGGCGGCATCTTTCACCTTCATGGCAAAAATCTGGTCGCAATCAAGGCCCCAGGCTTTATTGTTGCTCTGGAAGGTGAGCCACTTGCTGTCGGGGCTCCAGTATGCTTCGGCATTATCGCCTCCGAAGGTAAGCTGCCGGATGTTTTTGAGGTGTTTTTCCGGCATGGGCGTTGCTGTGGCTTCCGGAGTATGTTGGGCGAATAAACTGCCAGTAAGAGATAAAAGGAGGATAAGGATTTTTGCTTTGAGCATGATGTGGTTTCAAAAATTTCGCACGAAGTTCGGGCTGTCTGCAGCAAACAGCCGTCAGGATTTGGTCAAGAAGTTTTAATTTTCCTCCTATTTCATTAAAAAAGTACGATTTCACCCCATATCAATGACTGTTACATGAAAAAATTACTTATCCTGCTGTTGGTTTCTGCCAGCCTGAATGCCCGTGCCCAGGATATTCCGTTCATTCGGAAGGAAACACTTCAGCAATGGCTGAACGCAGATACCGATACCGTGTATGTGCTGAATTTTTGGGCCACCTGGTGTGCGCCCTGCGTGGAAGAACTGCCCGCTTTTGAAAAAATTCATAAAGAATACGCATCGAAAAAGGTTAAAGTTGTGCTCATCAGCACCGATTTCAAGCGAAATGTCGAATCAAAACTGAAACCATTTGTAAAACGCAAAAACTTGCAGAGCCAAGTGGTGTTTATGGATGAACCAAACCCGAACAACTGGGTCAATATGGTCAGTCCGGATTGGTCGGGGGCGCTGCCTGCTACCCTGATCGTCCACAAACGCAAGGATATTGCCCTGTTTTTTGAAAAACAACTGAACTACGAAACGCTCGAAGAAATTATTCAACGGTTGACGGTAGACGGTGGACGGTAGACGGTAGACGGCTTACGGTGGACGGTAAAATTTGGAATTTTGAATGTTTATTGGTAATTTAGTGGATCATCTCACTAAAATCAATGAAAAATGGGAAATTTCAAAAATCTACGAGTTTGGCAGGATGCTATGACTCTTACAGAGGAAGATTACAAAATCACAAATTCCGGCAATTTTCAACGGGACTTTGGTCTCATAGATCAATTAAGAAGAGCCGTAGTTTCCATTGGCTCTAATATCGCAGAAGGCGATGAAAGAGACTCTAATCGTCAATCCGTTCATTTCTTCCAGATATCTAAAGGCTCTATAGCAGAGGTCATTACCCAACTAAACATTACACACCGACTCGGTTATATTGATGCAGATAAATTATATGAACTGGAAAATCTGTCTGAAAAAATTCGCGCATCACTAAAAAACCTTATCAAGGCCCGTGGAGGCAACAATCCAGTCAAAATTATATCCTGGCTCTTCTTGTCCCTATTTTTGCCACTCTAACCACCGTCCACCGTAAGCCGTAAACCGTAAACCGTCTAAAGTTACAACATGAAAAAAACAACCGCATTTCTACTCCTCTTTTCCATGGCTTTCGCGGCCATGTCGTTTAAACCTGCACCTGGCAATGGCTACAAAGTGGGAGATACCGCCCGCGATTTCAGCCTGGTCAATGTGAAAGGCAAACAGGTATCGCTGGCCGGCATCAAAAATGCCAAAGGCTACATTGTGGTGTTCACCTGCAACCATTGCCCGTATGCAAAGGCCTATGAGCAGCGCCTCATTGACCTCCACAAAAAATATGCACCACTGGGCTATCCTGTGGTGGCCATCAATCCAAACGACAAAGACGTGCAGCCACAGGACAGCTACGAAAACATGAAAAAGCTGGCCAAAAAGAAGAAATATCCTTTCCACTACCTGTACGACGAAACGCAGGAAATTGCCAAGGCCTATGGCGCTACCCGCACCCCGCATGTGTACCTGCTGGACAAAGATCGTGTAGTGCGCTACATTGGCGCCATTGACGACAATTCCGAAGACCCAGCTATGGTCAAGGAAAAGTACCTGGCCAATGCTGTTGAAGCGCTGATGAGCGGCCAGGAGGTGGCTACTAAAGAAACCAAGGCCATCGGTTGCGGCATTAAGTGGAAAAAAGGGTAGGATCCATTTCCCAAAATCGCCCATCCAATGCGTTTCCACAAACAAACCCTTCTCCCTGAACTGGGCGAAAGCGGCCAGCAGCGACTGGCCGCAGGGAGTGTGCTGGTCATAGGGGCCGGCGGCTTGGGATGCCCTGCCCTGCAATATCTGGCGGCTTCAGGACTGGGACGCATTGGATTGGCTGATTTTGATGTGGTGGAACTTTCCAACCTGCACCGGCAGATATTGTACACAGAACAGGACTTGGGCCAACCCAAGGCAGAAGTGGCAGCTCGCAGACTAAAGGCCATGAACAGCGCCCTGGAGATTCAGGTTTTTCAAACCAGGATCAGCACACATAATGCGCTGGACATCCTGGTCGGATTCGACGTGATCCTGGACGCTTCCGATAATTTTCCTACCCGTTATCTCATAGACGACGCCTGCCGTCTGTTGAAAAAACCGCTGATATACGGATCCGTTTATCGCTTCGAAGGCCAGATGAGCGTGTTTCACTGGCCGGTGAAAGGTATCAGCAGTAGTTACAGGGATTTATTCCCCAAGCCTCCTCAGCCCGGCGAAGTGGCAGATTGCAACGAAGCGGGCGTGCTGGGTGTTTTGCCGGGCATCATCGGAACCATGCAGGCCGCTGAAGCCATCAAACTGATCGCTGGAATAGGCACGCTCATGGCCAACCGGCTATTTTGCTACCAAATATTGCATCATTCCACCTATACGCTGGATCTTGTGCCCCGAACGGATGTGCAGGCGCCCGAAAGCGCCGAGGATTTCCGCGAAATGAACTACGACTGGTTTTGTAACATGCAAGCTTCTGATTATCAAGATATTGACGGGCAAACCTTCGATCGCATCCGGGCAGAAATAGCCCCTCAGATCCTCGATGTACGCAACCTGCAAGAGTGGCCCAAGGTGACAGAATTCGAGCACCTGCGCATTCCGCTGGCCGAGCTGGAACAAAACCTGCACCTCATTGATCCGGAGCGTCCGCTGGTGGTTTTTTGCCAGTCGGGCGTAAGAAGTGTAACGGCATTGAACCTTATTACGGAACGATTGCCTGTAAAGTCTGTTTACCATCTAAAAGGAGGCATTCTCAAATGGAAAACCCGGCAGTAAACACCACCGAAAAATCGCACAAGCCCAAAAAAGTGTTCATGGAAGGCCCCATCTCCCCGGCCTTCATTGCCGATTCCATTGCCAAACACAGCAGCAAAACCGGCATTGGCGGGCACAGCATTTTCCTGGGCCAGGTGCGCAAGGATGTGATAGGTGAACAAACCGTGGCGGCCATTGAATACACCGCTTACACCGAAATGGCCGAAGAAAAACTTCACGAAATCCGCGAAGACATTTTCGCCAAATACCCGCTCACCTGCATGCACATCTACCACAGCCTGGGTACCGTGCCGGCCGGCGAAATCTGTTTATTCGTATTCACCTCCGCCGCACACCGCAAAGAAGCCATTGATGCCTGCACGGAAATGGTGGAGCGCATCAAAAAAGAGGCGCCTATCTGGGGAAAGGAAATATTGGGGGATGAGACGTATGTATGGAAGAAGACGGTGGACGGCGTTTGAGAGAACGTGGTTAATATTTAGTTTATTCCAGGCAAGACTATTGTGCAGTATTGAAAAATCTGTAATTTTATAGGGAGAACTCTTAATCAGACAGAAATCACTTCATCTGTCTACCTGAGAACCCCATGATTGACAATACCTACCAACTTTACCCAAACGAAAACACAACGCAATTCATATTTTTTAGTGAAGGGCGCATGGGACGAGTGATGAAGGTCATCATTATAAGTCCCTACCACAGAAATCGCTGGAATCTTGCTTTTGGAGACGTTCAGCCCGATGGTGGAATTGATGACACCATAAAAACAAATAACAACGATGTCGCCAAAGTAATCGGTACGGTTGCGCAAGCAGCCTTGCTTTTTTCGGAAAAACACCCAGGGTGTTCGCTGGTTATTTTTCCGGTTGACGAAAAACGAAAATGGCTGTATAATTTGATATTTAGACGGCGATTAGAGGAGATTCAAGAGGTTTTTGAGATTTTTGGAAAGAAGGGGCGTTTGTGGAGGGCATACGATCCCAACGTGGTATTCGACGCATTTGAACTTTTCAGGAAACCTCATTAATTTTGAACGAAAATTCATGCCATCATGAAAGATAAACAGGGCGTCATATTAGCGAATGCCTTTTTTGCTAAAAACAAGGATACCATTCCTTACCACAAATCTTACCTGCTTGCCCAACAGGATAATATTGCTGACAAAATAGCGCAACTCCGTTGTACCCATCCCGATTTACCACTCACCAAAGTTGTCACTTCTATACTGAATGAGTTGCCAGAAAATATGGATTCGCGTTTAGTACGCGAGTTGACCCTTTTCATTATTGAAGCATGGGAAGACATACCCGCTGATAAATTGGAGAAGACATTCGCAACCAAATAATCCCAAAACCAGGATGTTCTTCCATGGTAAACATTACCCACAAGTCTAAAACTCACCGCACCGCCATTGCGCGCGCTATTGTGCGCGTGAGCAGCCCCGATACCATTGAAGCTGTTTTACGGCGCACTGTGCCCAAAGGGGATGTGCTGGAGGCCAGCCGGATTGCCGGTTTGTTCGGCGTGAAGCGCACCAGCGATATGATTCCGGATTGCCATCCGCTGCCGGTGGAATACACCCAGATTGCCCACCAGATACATGAGCTGGATATTGAGATCCTCGTAGAAGTGCAAACCCTCTACCGCACCGGCGTGGAGGTGGAAGCCATGCATGGCGCTTCAGTAGCCGCCCTCACCATGTACGATATGCTAAAGCCCATCGACAAGGGTATTGAGATTCTGAGCATCAAGTTGTTGGAAAAAAAGGGCGGAAAATCGCAGTACAAAGACAAGCTCAACAAACCCGTTCGGGCGGCTGTGATCGTTTGCTCCGACAGTATTGCGGCGGGTAAAAAAGAAGACCGCGCCGGCTTGGCCATACGCGAGAAACTGGAAGGCTACCAACAGGTATCTGTGGAAGATTTTTCCGTGGTACCGGATGAAGTGGAGGCCATTCAAAAAAAGGTACAATCCTTGCATGAACAACAATACGACCTCATTATCCTCACCGGCGGCACCGGTTTGTCGCCCCGCGACGTGACTCCGGAAGCCATTCGTCCGCTGCTCGACCGCGAAATACCCGGCATTGGGGAAACCGCTCGCAGCTACGGCCAAGAACACATGCCCTACTCCATGCTATCCCGCAGCCTGGGCGGTTTGAAAGGCAATACCCTCATTCTGGCCCTGCCCGGCTCCACCCGTGGCGCCCAGGAAAGCATGGACGCCCTGTTCCCTTACCTGCTCCATATTTTCCGGGTCATGGAGTTTGCCAGACATGATTAGTGTTTTGGTGTTTTAGTGTTTTGGTGTTTTGGTGTTTTGGTGTTTTGGTGTTTTGGTGTCGGGGTGACTGCAGTCACCCCGACACAAAAACAAAAGGGCTACGGTAAGACAAGCGACTATTGGACCACCGTCAAAGTACCTGCCTTAGACTCAACCACAGAAAGTATTTCTATTTGTTTTTGTCCTTGAGCGGTAATTATGCTCCGGCCCCGCCCGCAGTGAAGTATTGCGGTTCCGCCTACTTGAAAAGACTGGAAAACAGAACTGTTGAGAACATAAAGACCATCATCTTCTGTTTCAATTACTATTGCAGCAGGATTTTGGCCGTTGCCCGGGCTATCGGTTGCTAAAAGAATAAACACCTTAGCATTTGGATCGGTATTGTCGGGAACCCATTGTAGTGTCAAATTATTGGATTTACTCAACTGGCCATCTATTATGTTGCTACAGGTAGCAGACATCTTTTTAGGCATGTAAACATTTGCAGCAAATCCTGGAAATGATGAATTTCCGCTTAAAACAACCGGGACATTGACCCCATAACTGTTCTTCACAGTATTCATTTCCATTTGATTTGTTCCCATATATTCTTGATACTGCGATTTACTCGGGTCATTTGCGGATAACCAAGGCACATAAACGCCTGCAATTGTTAATGTGCCGGCTGAAGTGCTTATCCTTGATGCACCACTTCCTGTGTAGAAAACTCCACTGTAGGTTCCTCCATATACAGCTCTGTTATCATTGAAGTACTCTTCATTACGAATTACAACGAAACCGTCAGCATCTTGTTGATTGTCAGATCTGATTTGACCTACAATTGATATATCAGTCGGTGAATTGGGCAACGGTTCGTCAGTTTTTTTGCTACATTGTGTCAATAAAACTAACATCAATGCCAAAAAGGATGAGCGCAAGATTTTCATATCAAATTTGTTAAAAAGTGAACGAGTGTTTTGTTATCTTATTACTTTGCAGCCACAGCTGCATTTTCGACTTTGATAATCGCTTATTGAGGGCGTCCATTTTGCGATGTTACCGCCCACCGCAATTGGTTTGTTCTGGCCTTCAATAAAAATCTCTTCAACATTCCACTTGGGCTTACCAGCATCATATT
>JADZFI010000008.1 GCA_020850025.1 Saprospiraceae bacterium | reverse complement strand
CATACATTTGTTCACTTTCACTAAAGCCAAACATGACTTATCAGCCCGGCCTTCATTGTTTACTAAGCCTTCAAACTCCCAGAGTGGAATTGTTGCGCGACATGGAGGCGTGGCTGCAGTTCATCCGCCCTTTGCTGCCGGCCAACGGTTTGCAAGTGGTGGGGGAAGCTGTTCACCGCTTCGAAGGCGCCGGATTTACCGTGGCCATTTGCCTGGCTGAATCGCATATCTGCATCCACACCTGGCCGGAATTCGGTTTTCTGACGCTGGACATTTACCTGTGTAATTACAGCAACCGGAATGAAGACAAGGTGCGTATGCTTGCCGATCAAAATGTTGTGTATTTTGGCGCTCAAATTACCCAGCAACAGGAATTGTTCCGATGAACGTTCAATGCCCACAATGTAACCAAACCACTGAACTTAGCTTCAGCACCCCCTGGAAATATTTCGGTTGCCCGAAGTGCCACACGCTGTTTCAGAAAATGGAAGATGGCGCCATTCAGCAGTCGCGTATTCTGCCGAAAAACCCGCTGGCGTTGCACCTGTACATCGGGCAGCAGGGTGTTTTCGAGGGCAAATTATGGGAGGTGGTGAATGCCACCATTAAATACCCCACTTCCGAACCCTATGGCTGGCAGGAGTTTACCCTGCGCAACAAAGATGGGGAAGAGTGCTTTTTAAGCGAATACAATGGTCATTGGACCCTGGCAACGGAGGTGTCGGATCCGGCTTTACTCCACGATATCAAGGGCGAATACTCCTTACACCACGGAGAAGAAACTTATAAGCTTTTCCACAGCACTGCCTATAAAACCGAGTACTTATCAGGCTTTTTCAACAGCTTTTTGCCCAGCACCGGTCTGGCAAAAGATTATGTGTCGCCGCCCAAAGCCGTACTGCTGGAGCGCGACGACAGTGATCCCCGCACCTACACATTTGAGGCCAGGTATGTGCCGGATAAAGAGATCAGGGAGGCGTTTCCTACCCTAAAGCCGCCGCGCGCACAGGGGGTTGGAATGTTGCAGCCTTTTTCCACCAATCTGGTGAATTTTGGATACATCATTGGCGGGTTCGGACTGATCATGATCCTGTATCAGTTCTTGTTCACCCTGCAGTATCCGAATTACGAGGTTCTCCGTGAATATGTGATGCTTCCGGACTCTGTGGCGGAGGTCAGCCATGTTAGTCCGTCGTTTCAGGTAACGGGTGCAAAAGGCCCGCTTCAAATTGACCTTTCTGCTCCGGTGGACAATTCCTGGGCAGCGGTAGATTTTACCCTGGTGAATGAGGATACCCGGAAAGAACAATACGGCTCTGTGGAAATAGCTTACTATCACGGGGTGGACGGAGGCGAAAGCTGGTCGGAAGGCAGCAAGAATCCCAGCATCAAGATATGCGGCGTAGAGCCGGGTCGGTATCATCTGGCTATGCAGGTCGCCAAACAGCCGCTTACGCCCGACATCAACTCATTAAAATACACCGTAACGGCCCGCTCGTCTACCATCTGGAATCTGGTGCTTTGCCTGGGTCTCTTGCTGGGTGGTTTTTTGGGGGTATTGATCTGGCGCTCCAGTTTCGAACATCAGCGCTGGATGCTCAGCGACTTTCCTCCTCAAGCCGAATAAACCGATCCGATCATGCAAATGGAAAAAATAACAGCATTCATCCGGCAAAACCTGTTCGCGTTTATCCTGGGCGCGGGCTCGCTGGGCTTGTTCTCCTTCTACAGTCTGAACGGAAAAGAATGCTTCAATTGCGAACAAACTCAAACATTCAAACCGGATCAGCCGGGAGGCCGTGCCACCACGGGCCTTCGCTTCCGCCATAAATAACAACCGCACACCATGGAAAATGCCATTACTCATCCGCTCGTTTCTGCCATCATTTTCTCTATCCTGGGCATCCTGGTCTGGCTGGGCGCTTATTTCGTGATAGAAAAAATAACGCCTGAAAACACCTGGGCCGAGATCACCAAAAACAAAAACACTGCCGTAGCCATCATCTTCGGCTCCATGATCATTGCCATCGCCCTCATTATCAGCGCCGCCATTCATGGGTAGTCGTTGGCTGCGGCTGGAATATCTGCTGCTGTTCTCGGTATTCGTCATTGCCACCTGCGGACTCGTGTACGAGCTGGTGGCCGGGGCGCTGGCCAGTTACCTGCTGGGCGATTCCGTGCGGCAGTTCTCCTTCGTGATCGGGATTTACCTGTTCTCGATGGGCGTAGGCTCCTACCTTGCCAAATACCTGAACAACAATCTTTTAGACAAATTTATCGACATTGAGATCCTGGTAGGACTGGTGGGCGGATTCAGTTCCGTCATCCTCTTTTGGCTGTTCGATTACCACAGCCATTTCGAACTGGTCCTGTACTCGCTGGTGTTCCTCACCGGTTGTCTGGTAGGCGCCGAGCTGCCTCTGCTGATGACCTTGCTCAAAGACCGCGTGGCGTTCAAGGACCTGGTATCCAATGTGTTGTCTTTTGATTATGTAGGGGCTCTGATTGCCAGTCTGCTGTTCCCGCTGGTGTTGGTGCCCAAACTTGGGCTGCTGCGCACCTCCCTTTTTTTTGGTTTGCTGAATGTGGCCATTGCGGTGGCCCTTATTTTTTTGCTCAAAAAAGACATAAAAAACGGCTTCGGACTCAGGTTAAGAGCCTTTCTGGCCTTTTCCCTGTTACTTACGGCCTTTGTTATTGCCGATCGTATTCTGTCGTTTTCCGAGGAAAAACTCTACAACGAGGACATTATTTACTACCAGTCCAGCTCTTATCAGCGCATTGTACTCACCCGCGTGCGCAACGAGTTGAAGCTCTACCTGAACAACAACCTGCAATTCAGCTCCCGCGATGAATACCGTTACCACGAAGCGCTGGTACATCCGGCTATGTCGCTGGCGCCGCGGGCGAACCGTGTATTGGTGCTGGGTGGCGGCGACGGGCTGGCCGTGCGGGAGGTGCTCAAATATGATTCGGTGCAGGAAGTGGTGCTGGTAGATCTGGATGGAGCCATGACCGATCTGTTCCGGAACAATCCCTTGTTGAGTGCCCTGAATGTGCAATCCCTCCAGAATCCCAAAGTGAAAGTGGTGAATGCGGATGCTTTTATCTGGTTAAAAGAAAATAAGGAGCTGTTTGATGTGGCCATTGTGGATTTCCCGGATCCCTCCAACTACAGTGTGGGCAAGCTATACACCCGCAATTTTTATGAAACCCTCCGCGCCGCATTGCAGCCCGATGGCATTGTCGTAGTGCAGAGCACTTCGCCGTTTTTCGCCCCCCGCGCTTTCTGGTGTGTGGAGCGCACCATGCACACCGTTTTTCAGGAGGTAAGGCCTTACCATGTGTACGTGCCCAGTTTTGGCGAATGGGGCTTTATGCTGGCTGCGCCGGAAACCTCCATTGTGCAACGTGCGCCCTTGCGCCGGGTGGATGGTTTGAAATTTTACGATTTTGAATTGGGTAAATACGACGATTTCCCGGCAGATATGCAAAGAAGCGATGTAGATATCAATCGCTTGGACAACCAAATCCTGGTGCGCTACTTTGATGAAGAATGGAGCAAATACTGATCGCAGGCGTTTTTTGAAACAACTGGGAGTGCTGGCGGCCATGGCCACCTTTTGGAGTGCCTGCAAGCGAACAGCCGGTCGCTGGGTGGCCCGATTTTCCGGGGCGCCGGCCTCGCTGGGGCACCGGCTTTGGCTAAAGGATTTCCCGGCGGTGAGTCGGGAGGAGCGAGTTAAGGTGCTGATTGTGGGCGGCGGCATCAGCGGACTCAGCGCAGCCAGGGCACTTTCCGGAAAGGGTGTGGAAGATTTTATACTGCTGGATATGGATGAGCAGCCCGGCGGAAACTCCCGCTCGAGCAGCAACGAGCATACGGCATTCCCGCTGGGGGCGCATTATCTTCCTCTACCCAACCATCACGATGCCGAGCTGATCCGCTTTCTCCGGGAGGAGGGCATCATTACCGCGTTCAATCAGGCAGGTGAACCGGTGTTTCGGGAAACCGACCTGTGCGCGGCTCCCCAGGCGCGCCTGTATCTGCGCGGGCACTGGCAGGAAGGGTTAATCCCGCAGTACGGAGTGCCGGCCGAAAGCCAGGCGCAAATCCGGGCTTTTTTTCAAAAAATGGAGACGTTTAAAGTCGGCCGTGGCGCGGATGGCAAATACCTTTTTGATATCCCATTGCGTAGTTGTTCCGACGATCCGTTGTTTCAGGAGTTGGACAGACTAAGCATGGCGGAATGGATGCAACAGGCGGGCTTTACGGCGCCGGAATTGCTGGAGCATGTGCGTTATTGCTGTCTGGACGATTACGGCATTGGGCTGGAGTTGGTTTCGGCCTGGGCGGGGATTCATTATTTTGCAGCGCGCAAGAGCGATCAGGACAATGTGCTGACCTGGCCTGAGGGGAACGGCCAATTGGTGAACTTGCTGGCCAGACATTCAATGGATCGCATCAGAACTGGCCAGTTGGCGTTTGAGGTGATGCCCGGCGAGCAGGAGGTGGGGGTAAAGGTATTTGATGCTCCAAAAAATGAGTCGGTGTTGTATTGGGCGGAGAAGGTGGTGCTGGCCACCCCTCAGTATGTGAACAAGTATTTGTTGCCGGGCCGGGAAACAGTGCTTCCGGCTTTCCATTATGCTCCCTGGCTGGTGGCTACTTTGGTATTAAAGGAGATGCCGGCCGGCTCAGGCGCTCCTTTATGTTGGGATAATGTGATTTTTGCCGGGAAAGGATTGGGCTATATCAATGCCCGGCATCAAACCCTGGCCATAAAACAGGAAAAACAGGTGATCACCTACTATTGTGCCTTCGATGGGCCGGATGCCCTGGCTTTGCGCAAGGAGCTTTACCGCCGCGACGTAGCCTACTGGCAGGAATTTGTGCTCTCGGATCTGCGCAAGGCGCACCCTTTTATAGACAGTTGGCTGGAAAGTATGACCATTCAGCGCTGGGGGCACGGCATGATCAGTCCGGTAAGAGGATTTTTATCAGGGCCGGAGCTTAAGACTGCAAGAGAGCCGGTTCACCCACGTATCATTATGGCGCACAGCGACTTAGCGGGCATGTCGCTCTTCGAGGAGGCCTTTCATCAGGGCATTTCTGCAGCCGATCAGTGCCTCGCTGCGCACTAAAATCAACTTATTTTGTCATTGCATTTGGAAGTGTCGTTGAAATGATCGTACCTTTGCAGCCGCTAAATCGCGGAGTGGAGCAGTTGGTAGCTCGTCGGGCTCATAACCCGAAGGTCGTAGGTTCAAGTCCTGCCTCCGCCACACAGAAGAGGGCCCTTGACTTTTACGAGTTGAGGGCTTTTTTGTTTCCTGCAGTTGCACTGCGGGTTATTTATGTTTGACCGCTTCGCGGTCGAATCTGTTGGGCGACCACGATTTGGGCGATTACGATTTGGGCGACCACAAGGGTCGCCCCTACGTGAACCCCTCAAACCCCTCAAACATCAGCGGCTTTACCCGCCGGTACTCCTCAAACCCCTCAAACCCCTCAAAATTCCCCCATGTCCTGGTTATCCATACACTTCTATCCGCTTGAAAATCAGGAGGTATTCCTGGTTCGCGGTTTGCGTCCGTTTTTGCAGCAATACATTTGGGCTACCCGTGGAGCCCGGGCGTTTTTTATTCGATATCAGGATGAAAAAGGTCCGCACCTGCGCATACGTATGCGAGGAGAGGAGGCCTGGATGGAGGAAACGCTGCGCCCGGCTTTTTCCGGCTGGATGGAGGGCCGCGGTGAGTGGCAGGAGCAGCCTTATGAGCCGGAAACGGCGCGTTTCGGCGGGGAGGAAGCTTTGGCTATGGCGGAATCGTATTTTCATCTGAGCAGTAGGGTGGTGCTGGATCGTCTGGCGCGGGAGATGTACACGTATGGTGATGCCATGTTCGATGCCCTGCGGATGCACGTGATTGCCGTACATGCGGCCGGCCTGAAACAAAAAGAGGCCGCCAAATATTTTGATCGGCTTACGCTTCAGTGGCTGCCGCTGTTTTTTGGGGATGCAAATGGTCTGAGCCCAGAGGATCAGGCTGCTTTATTGAACAATTTTTCGGAAACCCTGGCGCCACAGCAGGATGGACTCAGCGATACCCTTCAGGAGCTCTGGAAAGCGCTGGATCGCGATAAGTTCGACAAAGAACAACCCGAGTGGGCGCGCTGGGCAGAAGGCAACCGATTGATCTTCAAGGAATACGGCCCGAAACTGGAAATGGCTTTGCCCAGTTTGCTGCACCTGACCAATAATCGTCTTGGGCTGCAAAACCCGGATGAAGTGTACGTCAATTATATTCTTTCTAAGACGGTAGACGGTTGACGGCTTACGGTAGACGGCTTACGGTAGACGGCTTACGGTAGACGGCCTATGTTGACCGGATGGCTGAATAAGGATTTTACTAAACCTGGACTCTTGATTGGTGACAACTCATCCACAGTCAATGACCACTAATGACTTAAATGACCCTTAGATGACACTTATATAACCCCTCCCTCATGCCTTTCCTCCTCTTCTACATCACCCACCCGGACGAAGCTACGGCACAGCGAATTTCCAGCCAGTTGGTGGAGCGCCGGCTGGCGGCATGCGCCAATATTTTCCCCATGAGCAGCGCCTACTGGTGGCAGGGCGCGGTGCAACAGGAAGGAGAATGGGTGTCTGTGCTCAAAACCAGGCTGGAGCTGGAAAGTGCGCTGGAGCAGGCTGTAAAGGAGTGGCACCCTTATGAGGTGCCTTGTATTTTGAGGTTTGAGGTGCGAGCTAATGAGGCGTATGAAAAATGGGTGGAAGAAAGTACCGTACCGGCTGGTCTGGCTGTCGGATGACGCGGAAGAGTTCCGGCAGCCCAACCAGCCGGTACGGGGCAGATCGTTCAGAATCAAAAGTTTGTGAAACAGCCCCGACAACGAACTCCTCAAAATTTTCTTTGGCATTAAAAAAAGCCGTTACCATGCTTTTTTTACCAAAAGAATCGTACTTTTGCGCGGCTTTTTGAAAGGGGCATCCATTTTCCGGTCGCCGGATGCCACAAAACCTGCACCGGATACCAAATTTAATTCGTAACTATGGCAAATATCGGTCGTATCAAACAAATTATCGGCGCCGTTGTGGACGTTGACTTCAGCGGTCCAAACAGCAGCCTGCCTGAAATTCTCAACGCGCTTGAAATCACTCGCGCAGACGGCACCAAGCTGGTACTTGAAGTACAGCGTCACCTTGGCGAAGACGGCGTTCGTACCATCGCCATGGACTCTACTGACGGTCTGATGCGCGGCATCGAATGTGTTGACACCGGCGCTCCTATCGCTATGCCTGTGGGCGAGCAGGTTCGTGGTCGCCTCTTCAACGTGGTAGGCGAAGCCATCGACGGCATCGGCCACGTGGAAAAAGGCAAAGACGCCTACGTTATCCACCGCAAACCGCCGGCTTACGAAGATCTGTCTACCGAGCGCGAAATCCTGTACACCGGTATTAAAGTAATCGACCTGATCGAGCCTTATGCAAAAGGTGGTAAGATCGGTCTCTTCGGTGGCGCCGGTGTAGGCAAAACCGTATTGATCATGGAGCTCAACAACAACATCGCTAAGGCGTACGACGGTATGTCGGTATTCGCCGGTGTGGGTGAGCGTACTCGTGAGGGTAATGACCTCCTCCGCGAGATGATCGAATCCAACGTAATCAAATACGGGGAAGAATTCAAGCACTCCATGGAAGAAGGAGGCTGGGACCTTTCCAAAGTAGATAAAAAAGAACTGGCTAAATCTCAGGCTACCCTGGTGTTCGGTCAGATGAACGAGCCACCTGGCGCCCGTGCCCGCGTAGCACTCTCCGGTCTGACCATGGCTGAGTACTTCCGCGATGGCGATCTGAAAGATCCTTCCGGCGGTCGTGACATCCTGTTCTTCGTAGACAATATCTTCCGTTTCACGCAGGCAGGTTCTGAGGTGTCCGCTCTGTTGGGCCGTATGCCTTCTGCCGTAGGTTACCAGCCTACCCTCGCTACGGAAATGGGTATCATGCAGGAGCGTATCACCTCCACCAAGCGCGGTTCCATTACCTCCGTACAGGCGGTTTATGTACCTGCCGATGACTTGACTGACCCGGCCCCCGCTACTACCTTCGCTCACCTGGATGCAACCACGGTATTGAGCCGTAAAATTGCTTCCCTCGGTATCTACCCTGCTGTAGACCCGCTCGACTCTACCAGCCGTATCCTCGATCCGAAGATCATCGGTGATGAGCACTACCGCTGCGCTCAGCGTGTAAAGCAGATCCTGCAGCGTTATAACGAACTTCAGGACATCATCGCCATCCTCGGTATGGAAGAACTTTCCGATGAGGACAAACTCGTGGTAAGCCGCGCTCGTCGCGTACAGCGCTTCCTGTCGCAGCCGTTCCACGTGGCAGAGCAGTTCACCGGTCTGAAAGGCGTACTGGTTCCGATCGATGAAACCATCCGCGGCTTTAACATGATCATGGACGGCGAACTCGACGACTTGCCGGAAGGCGCATTCAACCTCGTTGGTACCATCGACGACGCGATTGCCAAAGGCAAGAAGATGATGGAAGAAGCATCTAAATAATGTGGGAAATAAGGTTAATGTGGGGAATGTGATTAATGTGGTTAAAATGAATAATGTGGGAAATGTGGGTGTTTTAATGCATTCATTACCTCCCCTCATTCATCACATTCTCCACATTAATCACATTCCCCTCATTCCCCACATTCACCACATTCACCACATTATTCACTATGAATCTGGTTATTCTCAGTCCTGAAAAAGAAATCTTCTCCGGTGAGGTAAAATCGGTGATTGTACCTGGTACGGAAGGACAATTTGAAATGCTGAACAAGCATGCTGCCATTGTTTCCTCCCTGCAGAAAGGTGAGGTAAAGGTGACGAAATCCAACGGCGAAAAGGTTTCTTTCTCCGTAGACGGCGGTTTTGCTGAATGTTTGAACAACGAGATTTCTGTGCTCGTTTCCGGCGCTCAGTAAGCTCAAAATATTTCAGGAAATAAAAATCCCCTCCGGCGTGATCGTCGGAGGGGATTTTTTATGTGGCAGCCTCAATGCTTCAGCACCTGCCCGGTCCATGTCTGCTGCCCGTTCCAGGCTTTTAGCAGATAAGTTCCGACGGGTAATTCCTGAAGATCAATCAGAGTACGCTCGGCATTGCATGCTCCCCTGCGAAGTATCCGCCCTTCCGTATCGTACAATTCCCAATGCCAGTTTCCCGGAGGCAGCAACAGCTGCACCCAGTTTGTTGCCGGATTAGGGTACAACATGAGCGCCTGGTTATTGGCCTCCCCGGCGCTAACCATGAGTTCTACCACCACCTCTGCAGTAGCTGTGCATCCGTTTTTGTCGGAAACCGTAACGGTGTAAGTGCCGGCTTCCAGTCCGGT
>JADZFI010000007.1 GCA_020850025.1 Saprospiraceae bacterium | reverse complement strand
TTTCAATCACCCAAATCATTAAAATCACTTTAATCACGGTATAAAACCCGCTATCGTTCCGGTTCGATGGTCAGCAAGACCTTTTGAAAAATTTTGCGCAGTCTTTCCTCTTTTTTGGTTTCGAGTATTTCGCCTGCTCGCCGTATACCGCCACCATAATACCGGAAAAGCCAGGGAGTTACCGTTGCGCCGGCATCAATAAAGGAGTAATTCAAGCCGGTTGCCACAAACCAGTATCCGAGTAACGCATTCAGCAAGAGTGAATTTAATCCGTTTTTGATATCTCCTGCATAAAACTGACCTGCTCCGGGGAAAAACATGCTCAAAAGCCGGGCGGTTTTCGGACTCTTTTTAGCCACTCGTTCTGCCTTGCGAAAGAGCTGTTCAAATTCCGCTTTTTCCGGGGAACTTTCCGGCCCAAACAATGGCAGTAAATCCAGCCGGGCCTGATCAAACGCTCTGGCAGCAAAATGTGCAGCGCCCAGGTACAATTGTTTCCGCGAGCTCCAGGGCTCAGGCAGGTTTTTTGGCAAAGACAGCAATTCCAGCAGTGCCTTTTGGGGTTGATGCTGCAACATGAGCGCAGCCGTTTTGTGGAACAACGCCTCGTAACGGAGACTGTCTGCTCCTGCGCTCTGATACATCAGGTCGTAGTAAAACGCAGCACGCTCAAACTCTCCCGTGGCAGCATGGAGGGCAGCAAGCTGACTATGACACTCGTCGCGATGTGCATCTCCGCTAAAAAAAAGTACCCGCTGATAGGTTTTCAGGGCCAGTTGGGTATTGCCCGCCCGACTCTGCTCGCGTGCAAACGCGAGTGTTTGCTCCAGATTCTGGCCGCTCAGCCAGCCGAAGGCGCTAATCCAGCACAGGAAAAACAACAGCCTCCGTTTCATGTTTTAATTGATTGAATTTCTTTTGGTTATAACGTCGAACAGCTTTGTGGGCGCCGTACAGATTGCCGGAATAGAAACCCAGGGCAAATCCGCCATGAACCCAGCCCCAAAAGGTATCCAGCCCCTCTCTGTCGAAACGCCGTGCAGCCTGCCAGGCATTGATGCCCACAAACAGCAGGCTAATGACTCCGTCTTTCCATTCTCCTGCATATACTTTACCCAAACCGGGCACCGGTACCGACAAGGCTGTTGCCACCCAGGGATTTTTCTTTTTTTGTTGCTGTCCTTTTTTTATCAACTTTTCCATTTCGCTGCGCTTGGGAAGCTTGTCGGTGGCTGGAATTTGTGCCCATGAAATTCCTGCCTGTTTCCATTGTTGCTCCAGCATATCTGCGTACAATATGGTGCGCCGTATTTGAACGCTGTCAAACAGGTTGGATTGGTTAGCCAGCTTTCGGGCTTCGGCCGGATAGCCGCCCCGGAGCAGGAGCTTACTGTATTCTATCTCCAGAAGGCGCGATTTGGGCCGCGATTCCTGTTGCCATTTGGCCCATTGCTCCAGACCTTTTTCAGGAGAATTGCCCCTGCGGTAGGCACGGAGCAGATCGGAGCGCAGGGTATCGTTGTCGGGGCGTAGAAAGATCAGGCGTTCATACTCCTCGGCTGCCAGGGTGTATTGCCGGGATTGCAGCAGGTAACGCGCATAGGCCCGGGAGTGGGCATAATCATAGAGATCCTGTGCCGACAAGGCTGATAAAAAGAAGAAAAACGCAGGTATCAGAAACTTCATGCAGTATTGGTTGGGAATAGGGTTTACCAGGAAACAGGATCCTTCAGGCGCTTCATTTTGATATCTTTTTCATATTGCTCCGGGCTAAATCCGTTGCAGCGGGTAAGTCGGTCGCAGGTGCATATAACACCTTTAACGATCCCCAGTTTTTTCACTGCTTCGAGCCCGTATTCCGAGCAGGAAGGGTGAAAACTGCATCGCTGGTTGTCCTGTGAGGAAAAGAAGGATTTATACACCAGAAAAAGTCCGGAAAGCACCGCCTGAAGTTCATTGGTATTCTCCTTGCTCAGACTGAACTGCTCTGCCAGGCGGGTTTTGGGAGCAGGCGTAAAAGCTTGTTGAAGGAGGATGATATCTGTTTCCAGTGATTTTCCGCCAGTTGAAGCAGCACTACCCTGAGCTGGCAGATTAACCGCCAGCAGGCTGCTCAAAATCGTAAATATGATCTTCATCTGTTTGATTGATAATGATGTTTTTAAGGGTCATAATGCGCACAAATTCGCCTGTTTCCCGGTAATATATCTGGTAAATTTTACCAGGCACCGGCAAACCCTGATGCAATGTGTAGTCCTGAAAATAGAACTTCGACAACAGTTTTTCGTCCTTGTCGTAAAAAGCGGCAGCCGTTAGTCTTTTCTGTTCTGAAGCCAGTGAAACCGGTCCCACGTAGGCTTTGAATTGTTCCGGGGGCAACCATTGTGCAATGACCTGATTTCCGTCCTGTTGAATATTACCAGGCGTATAGCCGGATTTAGCCAGTCCGAAATCGGTCAGTTGCTGACTAAGGATCATGTTAAAGACGGAAAATTCGCCCACCGGCGGCACTATTTGGCTGGAAACCAGCGTATCTGCCTTTTTCCGGTACATAAAGGTGTCCCGCACCAACCATTGCTCAGGCTCCGGGAAACGGATATTGTACACCGTTTTGTGCAGGTTTTTATCGTAATAAATAGAGCCGGTAATGAGCCGCCCCTGGTCTTTGCCAGATTCTTTTTCCTTGATGGAAAAGTCCGATTTAAAGCGGTAGAATTCTTGGGCATCTAAGGCCTTTATGGGGAAAAAGGACAGGGATACGAGAAGAAATAGGTAGTTAATGCGCATTGTGATGCAAAAGTAACAAGTAGATCTGAACCTTACGGAGCATTCTTCTGAGGGAAATTAACGGATATTTTTTTTACTAAGTATGTAAAAATTGTTGCGCATTCCGCACCTTCGCCACTAAGGAACCGACCGAACATCCTTAAAAAAGTAGGGGGCCAAAGCCGAAAAGCCTTTAATAGAGTAGGCATTATCATTTAAACCCTGTCATATGTTTCTTAGGAATTTTTTACTCACGCTTTCATTTGGTTTATTTGCCTTCAATGCATTCTCTGCTACTACCGCAGAGCCTGTATCTAAGACGCCTGTTGCCATCAGCGCTGAGAATGCTCAAAAAGTTGAAGCTCTCTTAAAAGAGTTTGCTACCCAAGACCTCAACCAGCTGACCATCAGCAAAGTGGAAGAACTTACGGGTAAGGAGATGAGCTTCAAAGAGAAAGTCGCTTTCAAAATCGCCAAGATGAAAATGAAAAAGGCGCAAAAGAAAGTGGTGGCCTCTATGAAATCTGCAGACGGCCTTGCTGCACCTGGTATTGACAAAGGCGTTTACATCATTCTGGCTATCTTCATTCCGTTTTTGGCAGTTGGTTTGGCTACTGACTGGCAGGGAAGTGACTGGCTTATTGCTCTGTTGCTCTCGTTCCTTTGCGGCCTTCCAGGCATTATTTATGCTCTGGTAAAAATGAATAAGTACTACGCATAAGTCCAATTCATACAAGAGGCCGTTGTTGGGGTTTAGCACCCAATCAACGGCCTCTTTTTTTTTTCCAACTAATGAGCAGTTCTACTATACTCGTTTTAAGATTGCTGTTTTGGATCGGAGTGCCGGTCACTTTGTTGATACTCCCCAAAACATTCTTTGATACCGGTACACCGTTATGCCCTTCTATGTTGCTGTTGGGGGAAGAATGCCCGGGGTGCGGTATGACACGAGCCTGCATGCATCTTATCCATTTTGGCTTCGACGACGCCTTTGATTATAACGCCCTCAGTTTTATTGTATTCCCAATATTGGCCTTTGTATGGGCGAAATGGTTTTGGACTGATCTTAAGTTACTGCGTGCGCTTTCAAAAGAAAATCCGGAGGCCGATTTTTAAAAGGCAACCCAGTGTGATTTAACCAGGCGTCGCATCACATCCATCAGAACTGGTCTAGTAATAGTTCAAAGATACTATAAGCCAAACGTACAGACCTACCCACAACAGCGTTCCAACAGCACATCCAAGGATAGCCTGTCTGCCCTCACGTTTTTTGGCAACGGGATCATCAATAGCCAGGTAAACCAGAATTGCTCCGAAAATAGAGCAGCAAAAACCCCAGAAAAACCCGGGAATTTCCAGCAGGCGTTCGCCTTCCCCGTTGGGGCCACCCATCAGGGTAGCGGATATGTCGGTATCCGGCATAACAGCATCCGCCAAAGGGTGATCTTCCGACTTCAGTTGACTTAAACTGAGTCCGGATGTTTCAACCAGTTGTTCCAGTTCAGAAAGAGCCTGAAATTCCTGATCCCAGCAAGCTGGCTGATCTGAAAAGGGGTTAGAAGAAGGCGGTGTGCCGGCAACGAGCAGCACCGGACAGAAGAGTAGTAAGAGGAGCGTTCTACATGCAGTATTCATAGTCATTGTGTTTAAACATACTTCCTTCGAAAGCGGTTTGGGAACCCTAAACTTAGAATAGGGGACCGTCATTGACGCATTAAAAAGAAACCGGGTTGCTTCGCAAAGGCGGAACAACCCGGTTAAAAGGGGAAATGCCGGTTATTATCCAGCAGTAGCCCACCATGCACTTGCGGCAAAAATACCGAAGTAAAGTACACTCCAGATTACGGTCCAGATAGCACAACCGATGATGGCTTTTTTACCTTCCGACTTTTTGGCGTCGCCTTCAACAGCTACGTATACCAGGATAATCCCCAGCAAACCAAAGCAGAAGCCCCACCAAAAGCCGGAAATTCCAAGCAGACGGTCGTCGTTTGGAGCTGCAGAACCGAGAAGAGAGGATACGATGTCGGTGTCGCTGTTAACATTTTGAAGCAGCGCGTTGTTTTCGGCAGCGAGTTCAGCGTAAGTAGCGTTGCGCTCTTCAACGAGTTGTTCGAGCTGCGACATGCCGGCAAAGTCATTCTCCAGACGACTAAGGTCGTCCTGGAAAGGATTCGCAGGTGTGCTATTGGGTGATGCTGCCCATGTAACGCCACCAATCAATACGCAAAGTGCCAGGGTAAGAAGTTTCTTCATGGATTTTGTCAAGTTAAGTGATTGTGTATTGAGAGAGTTAGTTTGGGCAAATGTAGTCGTATGCATGGAATTCTCCATGTCCCTAAGAAATTTTTAACGGCTTACGGCCTACGGTGGACGGCTAACGGTGGATGGTAGACGGAGAACGGCCTACGGTGGACGGTGGACAGTAGATGGTGGCTGGTTTACGTTTAACGGGAAACCAGGGCAATTGAGCGAACATACTCCGGCAATCATCTAAGCTTTTTCATGGTTGTATACGATTGTCCGACCTTCGTTTCGAAATAATTAAAGATGTGTATTTTGCCGGTTCATCAATATTGAAACAAAATGGCAAACACTTCTAAATTTTCCTGGGTCGTCATAGCAGCTATTTCCGCAATTGCTGCATTGGCGGTCATTTGGCTCTTTTTTCCACAAATCCTGAAACAAATGGTTGCTGCCACTATCGCATTATTCGTATACTTATTCGGACTCATTTTCCGAAAAAAGAAATAACCCCACACATTCCCCCCATTAACCACATTCCCCACATTCCTTCATGCTTATTTCCATCAAGAGTCTCAACCGAACCTATATCATGGGCCACGAAAAGGTGGAAGCCCTGAAGGATGTAAGTCTGGATATTGAGAAAAATGAATACGTTGCACTTATGGGTCCTTCGGGCAGTGGTAAATCCACACTGATGAATCTGATCGGCTGCCTGGACTCGCCAACCCGGGGAGAATATTGGCTCAACGGGAAAGAAGTGAGTACTATGGACGATGGTGAGTTGGCAGAAGTCCGAAATAAGGAAATCGGGTTTGTATTTCAGACGTTTAACCTGATGCCGCGATTGAGCGCTTTGGAAAACGTAGCCTTGCCATTGGTATATGCCGGTGTAGGGAAGGAGGAGCGACTGGAACGCGCAAGAAAAACATTGGAATCTGTAGGCTTGGGCGACCGGGTAATGCACAAACCCAATGAATTGTCGGGGGGACAACGACAGCGTGTGGCAGTAGCCCGTGCTTTGGTCAACAATCCTGCAATCATTCTGGCCGATGAACCTACCGGTAATCTCGACACCAAAACGAGTTACGAGATCATGGGGCTTTTTGAGCAAATCCACAAAGCCGGCAACACAGTGATCCTGGTAACCCACGAACAAGATATTGCCCAACATGCCCACCGCATCGTCAGGCTCCGCGACGGCCTGGTAGAAAGCGATGTGAAAAATGAAAATATCATCAGCATGGCCACTGAGCCGGCTCCCACAGAAGCGTAAAAACCGGAGTTGAATACCTGACATGAGTCATCCCAACACCTGGGGTGGCTCATGTTTTGTTTTAGCCTACCCTCTAACCACCCAAAACATTCCCCCAATCCGTAGCTTTGCCCCCACCTAAACACCAAAATACTAAAACACCCACCCACCGTGACAAACAAACAGATCGCCCTGGCCTTCGACGAGCTCGCCAACCTCATGGAACTGCATGAGGAGGATCCCTTTCGCATCCGATCCTATTCAAGCGCCTACCTGACATTGCGCAAGCTGGACGCTTCCCTGGCCGACCTGACGGATGCTGAGTTAAAAGCGATCAAAGGGGTTGGGCCGGCCATTGCCGCCAAAATACGGGAACTGCTGAGCACCGGTCAAATGGAAACGCTGGAGAAATTTCGCGAAAAAACCCCTGCTGGTGTGCGGGAAATGCTGGAAATTGGCGGTTTTGGCCCCAAAAAAGTGCGGCAGGTGTGGCAGGAAATGGGCATTGAAAATCCGGGAGAGCTTTGGTATGCCTGCAATGAAAATCGGCTGATTGAATACAAAGGTTTTGGCCTGAAAACCCAGGAAGATGTAAAAAACAAGCTGGATTACTTCTTCCGAAGCAGGGGTAAGTTGCACCTGGATGCCGCTATTGCAGAGGCGGAGGCACTTTGTCAGTTTCTGCATGCCTCCTTCCCGGCCGCCAATGCCGAGCCGGTTGGTGAAATTCGACGCAGATGTCAGGTGGTGGAAAAGCTGGAGGTGCTTACCACTGCAGAGGTTCAGACCCTCAGGCAGGAGGCCGGAACAGAATACCAGCTTGAAACCAGGGAAAATGGTCAGTTATTCCTCCGAAAAGGGGAGGGACCGACTATTCTGGTGCATGTTTGCACCCCGGAAGAATGGGGATCAAAATTATTCCGTTTCACAGGATCACCCGTTTTTCTGGAAGCTTGTGTTAAAGCCCACCCCGGTCTGGATTTTAAAAATCTGGCGCAGGAGACCACGGTTTTTGAAAAAGCACAGGCAGCTTTTGTGGCTCCGGAGTTGCGGGAAACTGTTGATTACCTAAGTAATGGAACGCCCGCCACGCTGATCAAAGATCAGGACATCAAAGGTATTTTACACGTGCACAGTACCTGGAGCGACGGGCTCCATTCGTTGCGCGACATGTGCGAGTATACCCGCTCGCTTGGATATGCCTATATCGGTATCACAGATCACAGCCAGTCGGCCTTTTATGCCAATGGCCTGAAACCGGACAGAGTACTTGCTCAAATGGAGGAGATTGACCGCCTGAATGAGGAAATGGCGCCATTCAGGATATATAAAGGCATTGAAAGCGATATTCTGAACGACGGCTCACTGGATTACGAAGACGCTCTGCTGGAACAGTTTGATTTTGTTATTGCTTCCGTACACTCCAATCTGCGAATGAATCAGGAAAAGGCCACGGAGCGAATCATCAGAGCAATTGAGCACCCTTGCACCACCATTCTGGGCCATCCCACCGGTCGTCTGCTGTTAAGCCGGGAAGGTTACCCGCTGGATTGGGACGCTGTTTTTGAGGCTTGCGTAAAAAACAAGGTCAGTATAGAGTTGAATGCACATCCGCGCAGGCTGGATATCGAATGGAGCCTGATCTCGCGTGCCCAGGCGCTTGGTATCGCCATCAGTATAAACCCGGACGCCCACAGCAAGGACGGTATTTTACACACGCGATTTGGGGTTATGCTCGCACGAAAAGGAGGGCTTATGGTTGAAAATTGCCTTAATTCCGGACTGAATATTTTCAAAAAGTGATGCTCAAGCTTACCTTGATCAGTTAACGCGGCAAAATGATTTAGACTATAAACAATTATAAATCATACACTTACAACATTGCGCATTTGAAAATGCTACGTAGTCTGAATCTGGTATTTTTGACTTAATCTGACATTGCTGAAATACTTATATAAAAATTTAAGCGAGTGTAAATTCATGATGTTCCGGCAATTTACAGGCATAATTAGGCAATCTGCCCGACAGATCCCCGATTTATGCAAAAAATTAACGATTGCTGCATTGTACCGAACGCCGGAAATAGCTTACTTTTGTGGTGCATAAGATGTCCCCGGTTTTAATCGCTCGCCTGCTTCATTCTCCCCCCGTCTGGTTATAATTATTTCTCAGGATGTAGGTTGCTGCCAGAAGTGGCCTGTGTTTTGTCGTTAAAACAGTAACAAACCAACCCGATTACACTAAAAATCTTGATTCCCATGGGACAAAAGTTTACCCAATCCGCTCTTCGTTTTATTCCTGCCTTAGCTTTCCTGTTCGTATTTGGAATAGGTACCACTGCTCAGGCCCAAATTCAGGTGGCAGTTGCCGGCTTTGACATCACTTGTCATGGACTTGCCAACGGGTCCGCTACCGCTACTCCTTCCGGCGGATGGTCTCCTTACACCTATCTATGGAGCAATGGAGCCACTACCCAAAGCATAGCTAACCTTAACGCTGGTAATTATTGCGTCACTGTCACGGATGCCAACCTGGCCACAGGTTCAATATGTATATCCATTACAGAGCCTACACCCGTTGGTGTTACCGTTTTCGGCCAAAGCCAGATCTGCGGTAATGCTCCTGATGGTTTTGCTGCCGTTACGCCTAATGGTGGCACACCACCTTACACTTATTTGTGGAGCAATGGAGGTGTAACACCCCAAATCAACAACCTCGCAGCCGGTATATTTACGGTTACCGTAACGGATATAAATGGTTGTACTGCTTCAGGCAGCTACGAGGTAGGCTTTTGGGATGAAGGAATCTGGTTGATGGACACTGTTTATCAGGAAATTACCTGCTTCGGCGCCAACGACGGCTGGGCGCATGTGAGCGTAATGTCGGGCATAGGCCCTTTCACCTATATCTGGAGCAACGGCGGTACAACTGCCGATATCACGAATCTTGGACCCGGAACGTACACCGTTACGGTTACCGACGTTACTACGGGTTGCACCAATATTGCTGTTTCAACCCTGGACGAGCCAGCCCTGCTGGTTTGCTCCCCTTCTTCTATTCCCGCCAATTGCGGTCTGAACGGTACCGCTACCATTTCCGCTACCGGCGGAACCCTGCCCTATAGCATACTCTGGAGCAATGGTCAAACCACCCCTAGTATTGCTGTGCCTGCAGGAACCTATACGGCAACGGTAACGGATGCCAACGGCTGCACCTGCAGCAGTTCCATCACCGTGGGAAGCAACAGCAGTTCACTCACGGTCAATGTGGCTCCTGATGCCCCTGCCGGCTGTACCATTGGTGGTAGTGCAACAGCTACCGTGACCGGTGGTACCGGCAACTATGCCTATACCTGGGACAATGGACAGACTACAGCCTCCGCCACCAATCTATCCGCTGGTGTTCACCAGGTAACGGTGGTAGACATCACAACGGGATGCCAGGGAGTAGGCAACGTAACCATTTTAGCGGCGCCCGCACTAATTCCAAGTGCCGTGCCTACCAGCCCGGCTACCTGTCTGACAGGTGGCTCTGCAACTGCCTCTGCATCAGGCGGCGTACCGCCTTATACCTTTAAATGGGACAATAACCAGACCACTGCCACTGCCACCAATTTGTTGGCCGGACAGCATAGCGTTACCGTTACCGATGCATCAGGATGTACTGCGGTTGCCAACGTTACCATTGTTCAGACTCAGGGGCCGGATGTTTCAGTGGTGGTGAACAACCAGGCATCCTGCCTGACCGGCGGAACGGCAACGGCCGTCGCCACAGGCGGATCGACACCATACACCTATCTGTGGTCTGCTTCCGCAGGCGGCCAGATAACCGCCACCGCTACCAATCTTCCGGCAGGAACACATAATGTAACGGTAACCGATGCCAGCGGTTGTGCTGCAGTTGGGATGGTAACTATTACCGTTCCCAATGCACCGACCGCAGTGATCTCAAGCAGCACACCTTCTGCTTGTGGTAGCAATACAGGCTCTGCCACGGTATCTGTTGCAGGCGGCACCCCCAATTACACTTATTTGTGGAATAACCCGGCCTCCAGCAATACTGCGACA
>JADZFI010000006.1 GCA_020850025.1 Saprospiraceae bacterium | reverse complement strand
TGCGAAATACCCCTTGAAAACCTTCACCCATTAAAAGCCTTATACATGCGTTTACTGATACTCCTATCTCTTTTCATTAGCTCCGGTACTGTATTGGCCCAAATACCGGCGCCTGATTTTACCATAACCACCTCGGATGGTCAGGTGCGTCAGTTGTACCAGGATTATGTTGACCAACAAAAACTGGTGGTTATTGAGGCGTTTTTTACCTCCTGTCCGCCGTGTTCTGCTCACGCCACGCCGTTTCAGAACCTGTACACAGCCATGCAGGCGGCCTACCCCGGGCAGGTGGAATTTATCCTGCTCAGTACCCTGATGACGGATACCAATGTAAAGGTGGGGCAATATCTGAGTAGCCGCAACATGACCATGCTGGGGGCCGGCAAAGACGGAGGCAGTATTACGGCCTTGCAACCCTACATGGGCGGCGCCTACGGTGCTTTTCAGGGCACACCTACATTTTTCATCATTGCGCCCGACAATGGCCATGTCTTTTTTGACATCCGGGGCAATACGGCGGCAGAGACCATGAGCCTGCTGCAGGAGAAAATAGAGGAGTTGCTCTCCAGAGAGTGTACTGTTAGCGACCCCTTCGGGAATCCTATGGAAGAGGTGGAAATGAGGGTGGATGCAGCCGGATTCGACACCACTTTTCTGGTGGATGGCATTTACGATTTGTCTGGAGTAGCATCGCTTCAGAACCGCAGTTACACCCTCAAACCCTCCAGAGACGGGCACCCTTCCGGACTCACGACGTTCGATTTGGTGCTTATTTCCAAGCATATTCTGGCCATTGAGCCCCTGAACTGCCCCTGGCAATTGGTTGCAGCCGACGTGAATTGTAGCGGAAGTATTACCACGTTTGATATTGTAACAGCCCGGAAAGTAATCCTGGGCATTGAATCCAATTTCCCTTGCGGCAGTCTGCGGTTTATGCCGGATACTGCCAGCCTGAGCAACGGCCAATGCCAGTCGTTTACAGGCGTCAATCTGGGCGATGTTAATGCCGGACCCTGCACCGACAGTCTGATGGCGCATGCAGAGGATCGCCGGGCGAGCAATAAAATTTGGTTCCAGGATCGCCTTTTACATGCCGGCGAAACGGCTACCGTACATTTTTACCTGGACAAATCTGCCACAGCAGAAGGTCTGCAATTAGCCCTTCAGGTGGACCCGGCAAAAGCAGCGGTCCGTCAGCTCAGTTCTGCTTCGCTACCAGCATTCAACGTCGATTGCTGGCATGTTGAAAACGGGCAGCTGCGCTTGTCGTGGCTGCATGTACCCGGCATCGAAGTGGCCAGGCAAACGCCATTGTTCAGCTGCGAGCTCCGTGCGCATCAGGAAACACGGATTGCTGAGTTGCTCCAATGGGCCGGCTCGCCGAATTTTCCGGCAGAGCTGTATGCCGCCGGAGGCGACCGCCAGCAATTGGACCTGAGTACCCGCGACGCACTGGCGAAGGTATTTCCAAACCCGGCGGAGGGGACCTTCAGTTTGAGTCTGGACGCTGGCGAGGGCGATTATTTGATTCAGCTTTCAGACATCCAGGGTAAAAAGGTGCTGGAACAGCATTTCAACCTGCAACAGGGTTTCAACCAGCTGGAAGTAAACTGCCCCGGAGTGCCCCCGGGTTTGTATATGATTCTCGCAAACGGTGCACCCGTTGGCAAGCTGGTGTTGAAATAACCTCTTAATCACCCAAATCATCAAAATCACTTTAATCACAGTCTCCAAATCATCAAAATCACTTTAATCACAGTCTATGACAAAAGCTAAAGGTTTAAATCGGGAAACCATCCTGCTGGTGGTGGTGGCGGTATTTGGGGTGGCCGGATTAATTGCCCTCCAGGTGGCGCAAAAAGGCAATTCCAATCAGGAAAACAAAGCCCTGGTACAATCTGAAATTCAGCAGATCAGCACCGACTCCCAAACTTCAGAAAAATATCAGAAGATCACCGGAAAACTGCTGGCTACCGACAAATTGCCGGAGGCCGGTCAGCCCTTTAAATTCTATCTGATCGAATCCACCAATGGCCCCGTTTACGAGCTGGATTTAGGCGACGGCAAGCCACGTCGCCCGTTTGTCAACGGCGTGGTAGATTGTATTTTCCCAGACCAAAAAAGTTTCCCTGTAACACTTTATGCCACCTATGAAGGCCAGGAAGTGGTCTTGCAACGCATTGACCAACTCGTACTGGCCCACAAGCGGAAAGTGAATCCGGTGGGCAATGTGGTGGATTATTAAAGCATTATCCGATGGCCTGATTCAAATCTGCGATCAGGTCTTCAACATCTTCAACACCAATACTTAAGCGGATCAGAGAGTCGGTCAGCCCCACTTTCAGGCGTTCTTCCCTCGGGATGCTTGCATGGGTCATGCTGGCCGGATGCCCGATCAGTGATTCTACCCCGCCGAGCGATTCTGCCAGGGTGAAAAGTTCGGTTTTGCTCATTACCCGGGTGGCGTTCTCGATGGAATTATCTTTCAGATCGAAGGATACCATGGCGCCGAACATGCGCATCTGTTTTTTGGCAATCTGGTGGCCAGGGTGCGTCTCAAAGCCGGGCCAGTAAACTTTGGCTACTTTGGGATGATTGGCCAGAAATTGAGCTACTTCAGCGGCATTTTCGCAGGCGCGTTGTACGCGCAAGTGCAGGGTTTTGATGCCGCGCAGGATCAGGAAGCAATCCTGTGGACCAGGCACGGCGCCGCAGGCGTTCTGGATAAAATGCAGGCGCTGCGCCAGTTCCGCGTCTTTCACGATCAGGCAGCCATGCACCACATCCGAGTGACCACCGATGTATTTAGTGGCAGAGTGCAGCACGATATCAGCGCCTAAATCGAGCGGATTTTGCAGGTATGGAGAGGCAAAAGTGTTGTCTACGCAGGTCATGATCCCGCGTTTGCGGGCAATAGCGCAAACAGCCTGGATATCCACAATGTTCAGCATGGGGTTGGTGGGCGTTTCAATCCAGATCAGTTTGGTATCCGGCCCAATCTCTTTTTCCACATTGTCGGCATTGTACATATCAACGAACCGACTCTTGAGTCCCCATTGTCCCCAAACGCGCACCATTTGACGGTAGGAGCCTCCATAGAGATCATTTACCGCCAGCACTTCGTCGCCGGACTTGAAGAGTTTGATCACCGCATCCTGTGCCGCCAGTCCGGAGGAAAAGCAAATGGCCTCCACGCCATTTTCCAGCGCTGCCAGGTTTTTCTCCAGCGCCGAACGAGTGGGGTTTTGCGTACGTGCGTACTCATAGCCATGGTGCACACCAGGCGCACTTTGGGCATAGGTAGAGGTTTGGAAAATAGGCGTCATTACTGCGCCGGTTCCGGGATCCGGCTCAATACCGGCATGTATGGCTTTAGTTGCAAATTTCATGATAGGATGGGTAATTCAGTCAGTGCAAATGCCCTGGTAAAAAAGGCATGCAAAGGTAGAGAATTTTCTCGCAGCACCACCCGATCCTCACCTTGATTCTGCTGCTGCGCGTACCTTTGCATGCTGCGAGATCTGCGGGTTATCTGTGAGATCTGCGGGAAATACTCTCCCCGAGCCGCCAAGCCGAACCCCAACTCGAACACCCGAACACTCAAACACACCATGACTCGCCGGATACTTGAAACAGAACAAAAGGCACTCGAAATCAACCTGGACGACCGGGTGTACGGCGCTTTTGCAGAAATTGGAGCAGGACAGGAAGTCGCCCGACATTTTTTTCAGGCAGGCGCTGCAGCCGGAACCATAGCCAAAACCATGAGTGCCTACGACAAAGTGGTAAGCGATGAAATTTATGGCACAGAGGAGCAGGGGAAAGGGCGCTACGTATGCGAGTCGAGGTTGTACAAAATGCTTGCGCATGAATACGCGCTCATGGAAGGACGCCTCAGAACGGTGCGGCCGGATCAATGTTTTTTTGCTTTTGCAGACACCGTTGCGGCCATCAACTATCAGAAAACCATCAAGGGTGACGGCTGGCTGGGACTGCGATTTCAGTTAGATCCGCTCAGGGCCCCCAATGATCTGGTAGTGCATGTGCGGCTGCTGGACCAGGACAATCGTTTGCAGCAACAGGCCGTTGGTATCCTGGGAGTAAATATGCTGTACGCCTGTTTCCGCTATCATCAGGATCCGGAAGTGCTTCTGCAATCGCTGATGGACAACCTGACCGGGCGGGTTAAAATTGACATGGTCCGATTGAAAGGACCTGATTTTGTCCATATCGACAACCGGCTGGTTTGTTTATGGCTGGTAAAAAACAAGCTCACAGATGTGGCCATTTTCGGACCAGACGGCAACAGCTTGCATGCCGGGGAGTTTTTGTACAGAAAACCCATTCTGATTGCCCGGGGTAGTTACCGGCCACCCACTCTGGTGCAGGAAGATATGATCCGCTGCGCTTTCCGGCAGTTCCGCGAAGAGTCTGATGTGGATGGAAACAACACCTGTTTCCTGGCAGAGATCACGCTGGACAATCTGCGCTCCGACGGCGGATTGAGCGAGAAGGATTTCATGGACCGGGCCGACATCCTCTGTGCCATGGGTCAAACCGTGATCATTTCGGATTGCATGCAACATAAAAAACTCATTGCCTACTTTGCCGATTACAAAATACCCAAAATAGGGCTGGCCATGGGCGCCCGAAAGCTGCAAACCATACTGCGGGAAACCAGCGAAGCAAACCCCGACAATCTCCTGGGTGCTTTTGGGGAAGTATTTCCTCGAAATGTAAGGATGTATATCTACCCGGCTTTGGCCTCAGAAAATGATGCTATCCCCGGGAATCCTGCGCTTATCAACGCCAGAAACCTGCCCATTCCACCGATGATCCATTTTTTGTACGATCATTTGCTGGAAATGCGCAATATTGTGGATATCGAGGGGTATAATCCGGATATTCTGGGCATTTATAACAAGGAAGTCTTGCGCCAAATTCGTGCCGGTGAAAAAGGCTGGGATCAAAAAGTGCCCGGGCAAGTGGCACTTTTGATCAGAGAAAAACGTTTACTGAGTGCCTGAATGCCCGTGTGTTCAAGTTTTCAAGTTGGCAATCGGCTTAGGATGGGTTTTTACCTTGTATCAACAGATTCAAGCCTTAAGTTTGCATCTTGGTGTACCTTTGTGTGTGGGATGTCGCGGTTGTTTAGACACGGATGGCACAGACAACACGGATTTTGGAAAATGCCCGTCCGAACGTATGTTGCGAAATCTGCGGGCTCTACAGGAAAATCTGTGTAAAATCTGTGCAAACAATCTGTGTAAAATCTGTGCGAAATAACCTGCACGGGAAAACACGCAAAACATGGGCTTTTCAGCTTGAAATGCCCAGCCGAACGCCAACTCGAAAACTCAAACACTCGAATATGTCTTTAGAAGAAAAAATTGCCAAAGATTTGGTGGCTGCCATGAAGGCCAAGGATGAGGTAACTTTACGCGGGATCCGCGCCATCAAAACCGTGATTCAACTGGCCAAAACCGATGGCACAGGTCAGGCTATTGATGAAGCACGGGAGGTTCAGATGCTGCAGAAACTGGTGAAAACCCGCCAGGAATCCATGGAAATTTATGAAAAAAACGACAGGCCGGAATTGGCTGAAAAAGAAAGAGAAGAAATAGCCGTTATTCGTCGGTACCTCCCTGCCATGCTGGAAGGTGCGGAATTGGAAGCCATTATCCAGCGCATTATTTCCGAAGTAGGCGCTACCTCAGCCAAAGACATGGGCAAGGTAATGGGCGCCGCCAATAAGGAACTGGCCGGTAAAGCCGAAGGCCGTACTATTTCTGAAACAGTCAAAAAACTATTAGGACAATAAAGGGCTTACGACTTACGATGTACGACTTGCGATGTACGACTTGCGACTTGCGATAGATAGTCGTACACCGTAAGTCGCAAGTCGTAAGTCGTAAGCCGTCCACCGTCAAATACATGGTTTTACGCGCAGAGAATATTTACAAAACTTATGGGAAACGCACCGTCGTGCGGGGTGTTTCTTTTGATGTCAAACAAGGAGAGATCGTTGGCTTGCTTGGCCCAAATGGCGCCGGGAAAACCACTTCCTTCTATATGACTGTTGGTTTTATCAAGCCAACGGAAGGCCATGTTTATCTCAACGAGGAGGAAATCACCTATCTGCCCATGTACAAGCGGGCACAGAAAGGCATTGGATATTTGCCCCAGGAGCCCAGTGTATTCAGGAAATTAACCGTAGAAGACAATATTCGTGCGGTACTGGAAATGACCAAACTCAGCAAGGCAGAGCAAGCCGATAAGCTGGAAGATCTGATCGAAGAGTTTAATTTGGGGAAAGTGCGAAAGGGTAATGGCGACACACTCTCCGGTGGGGAACGCCGCCGAACAGAGATTGCACGAGCCCTGGCCAGCGATCCAAAATTTATATTGCTTGACGAACCATTCGCAGGTATCGACCCCATTGCCGTGGAAGATATTCAATACATCGTTGCCAAACTGAAAACAAAAAATATTAGCATCCTTATTACCGACCACAATGTACAGGAAACACTAAGTATTACAGATAGGGCTTATCTGATGTTTGAAGGCGCTATTCTAAAAGCAGGTACCGCCGAAGAACTTGCCGCCGACGAGATGGTGCGCAAAGTGTACCTCGGCAAACATTTTGAGTTAAAGCGAAAGATTATTGAGGTTTAGGAGACATAGCTCCAGGGCATATTGAGACGATCCCACTATCTGGTATTTTTAGGTAATTTTTTTTAACACAGCCAGCATTTCGCCGGGTTGGTGTATCTTTATTTCCGAATTATCAGCCAACGACTAATTAAAGCCCGAGTATGACACAACGTTACACCATTATAGGGTGGATCCTTCCCTTGCTTTTATTTGTATTTCCGCTTGCCTCCAAAGCCAATGGAGGACCTGCAAGCGGCATTCCTGAAACAGGCGATCCCATACCGCTCAACAAGGCCACACTGGACTCCTTGACTGCCGTTTGGGGGCACTGTAACCCGGTTACCATTGCCACGCCTAACTGTGCTACCCAAACCATTGAACTTGCCGCCTTCGTGCAATTCCTCTTCACCGGGCAAACACTGCCCATTGTTGTGCTGTGGAATACTGGCGAATTTGCCCATAAAATTACCGTTGAACCACCCGGCTCCTGGGAGTATGATCCGCTCAGCGACCCCAACAGCGCAGGTTGTGAACCCGCACACTGGGGAAATACCTACACCGCTGAAGGTGTCTTCTTCGACGGCCCGCTGGAGATCGTTGGTCCGCTCGGTATTTGTCCGGAAACAGACTACGAACTCACCGTGAATGGCTTGGACAGTGTGGTGCTGACCAGTGTTGTATGGACCCCCGGGGGAAGCAGCGATATTCCGCTTACTATTAACGGCCCCGGTACCTATTCCCTCAATATTACAGATGAATTTGGGTGTCCCTTCTCCGACCAGATTGTCATTCCACTTAGCCCTCCGGTTCAG
>JADZFI010000005.1 GCA_020850025.1 Saprospiraceae bacterium | reverse complement strand
TCAGATTCCGTTTGTTACTCCGGCCCTGCCCACTATCACCACCTATCCGGTCAACTACGATGTAAAATATTATCTTATTGGAATAACATTCTCCCTGATCACCACCTGGCTTGCCGGTTTTTTCCCTGCCCGTAAAGCCAGCAAAGTGGATCCTGTGGTAATTATCAGAGGAAAGTGAAAAAAATGCCAGTTCTACAAACCCGTCATATCAGCAAGTATTTCCAGGATCCCGTGAAGGTCAAGGTGCTGGATGAGGTAAGCCTGTCGGTTGACAGAGGAGAATTTGTGTCCATTACAGGAAAATCGGGTTGTGGGAAGTCCACGCTGTTGTACATTTTATCTACCATGGACACCGATTATGAGGGAGAACTATGGATAGACGGCGTGCTGATGCGGGGCAAAAGCGAGGAAGAGCTGGCGAGGGTACGGAATGAAAAAATAGGCTTTGTGTTTCAGTTTCACTATTTGCTGAACGAATTCACGGTTCTGAAAAATGTGATGCTTCCGGGATTGAAACTGAAAAGGTTTACTACCCAGGAAGTGGAGCACAGGGCCATGGGGAGGTTGCGTCAGTTAGGTATTGAAACGCTCGCGCTGAAACAGGCTAACCAGCTTTCCGGGGGTGAAAAGCAGCGGGTAGCCATTGCTCGCGCGCTCATCAATGATCCGCTCATCATCATGGGCGACGAGCCCACGGGCAATCTCGACAAACGCAACAGTGATGTGGTGTTTGATATTTTCCGGCAATTATCGGAGGAATTCCACCAGACCCTTCTAATCGTAACCCACGATCAGGCATTTGCGCAAAATACGCACCGAATCATTCAGATGCAGGATGGCCGGATTTTGACGTAACAGAGTTCAACTGCCGGGTTTGCCTGAGCACCAACGGCAGAAAGATCAGCGAGGCTATCCCGCCAAGAAAGTTGAGGAACAGATCTTTTTGCGCATCCCATTCATCGCCCTGGGTGCCCAGAAATGCCGTGCCTGCCTCAGGCGCTACTGCCAGGGCCGCCGCCCATTCCATAAATTCGTACAATACACCTACCAGTACAATGACACTCAGGGTAAAAAATACGATGGCCCGCCTCCGTCCGCGCATCCTGCGGTTCAGGATTTCAAAAATTGGCATGCCGATCAAAAAGCCCCAGAGGAAATGTACGATTCGGTCGAAATGGTTTCTTTCCCAGCCCATAATGTCTGACAACCACCTTCCGAACGGCACTTCAGAATAGGTATAATGCGCCCCTACGCTGTGGAGGGTTAGAAAAATAAATACCAGCGTATAGGACAGATTGCTCAGGGGCCATTTGCGGTGGACAAACAACACAAACGGCACGGCAAGCAACACCAGGATATTCTCCAGAAACCAGTCGGAACGATAAACCGGTTTAATGCCCAGCAGCACCCATATCAGGATAAAAGACCAAAACAGGGCCTGCAGGTATACACGGCGAAATCGTTCCATGGGCATGAGAAAACCAGTTTTAATTCAGACGGAAGCTGGCTGCTCCCAAGGGACCTTTATCGGAATATACCGCTGCCACATAGGTCCCTTTTTTGAGCCGTTCTTCCAGCCTGTAAATCATCTCCACACGCTGGTTGTCAATCACATTTTGAAGCTGTGAAGCCTGCGCGACAATGGCCACTGGCCCTCGTTCGGTGGGGATACTCACATCAATGGGGCGTTCACACGCGATCGGCCTGCCCAGGTCGTCGGTAATGGATAGATACAATTTCTGATTGCCCTGAAAGTTCCGTGGCACCTGGTTCAGGTCGAAGTAAATTTTCAACTCGCGGGTTCTTTTAGCCCGGGTGGTGGGTTTGTCGTTGCGCCGCTCCAACTCTACCCTGAATCCATTGGCTTTGTATTGGGCCGACATGGTACGGCGGATCTGAGCTTCCAGGCGTAGTCCAAGGTCGCTGATTTCTTCGCTGAGCGAATCCGCGACGCCTCTCAAGCGATTGTTTTCGGCAGTAAGCGCTGCATTTTTTTGATCCAGCACCCGGATAATGGTTTCATAGCGGTCAACCACCGACTGCAATTGCTGAACCTGCTCCCGCAACGCCTTTTCATCCCGGATATTTTTAGCTTTTATCTCCTTAATCAGCGCTTCTTTTTGCGCTACGATATTGGTGGTAGTAGCCAAACGGGTAGCCAGGGTATCATTTTCTGAACGGAGGTCGGTGAAAGCCACCTCCAGTTCATCCAGGTGCTGCTCAAGCCCGAGTTTCACGCCTTCAAGCGAGTCGAGTACAACTTCGTGTTGCACTAATTCTGTATCCCGAAGGGCTTTGATCTCGTGGTAACGGCTGTAAGACCAAATCCCCAGTGCGCCTGCGATGAACAGCAACAGAATAGAGATCAGCGCAATATTTTCAGCAGACAGGAGCGGCGTTTTCCTGGGCGGGATGACAATCTCCCCATCGCCTTTCTGCCCGGATTTTAAGTGGGCAATTTCTGTCCGCTCCTCCTTGTTTACCGGAGGCAGATCCAATCCTGTTTGTGATCCGGCTTTGGATTTTCGAAAAAATGACCCTAGCATGTTTTCTTAAGTTTGGTGAAGGTAAGTTGCGGAGGTGCTTCAGACTGGAATTTTGATCTCATCAGACATCTCCAGTTTCAGCAAATGAGCTTCCAGATCCTCGAGCCATTTGTCGAGTTGGTCGGTGGCGGTATTTTTTAGTCGTTCCATCCACTGACGGCCGCTTTCCGTATAAAAGAGAAAATATACGGCGCCTCCCAGCAGCAGGGCAGCCAGCAATACCTCGGCGCTTGTTCTTTTTTCCATAATTTCAGTGTTCTGTTTGGTTAAGCGATGATGTATCGGAAATATCCTTGTTTTTCAATTTTGTACGCAAACTTGAGACGCCTTGTCGCAACTTCCCATAAAAATTGGGCTTAAGGTCCTTTTCAAGTTCCTTCTCCACTTTTTCTTCCGGGGAAGCGCCCTTCGGAAGATACTTCAACGCCATTGGCGTCAGCAATTTCAACACTACCGAGAGCCGGGGATCTTTCACCAGCATGTCCAGCAGAAAAGAAACGCCCTGCGTCAGCATTCCAGTAGCCCCCGTCGGTTTCCCCTCGGTTGGAGAAAACACCCCTTTTACTGCTTTCTTAAGCAAATTCGCAGGCTCCACCTCCGCCCTGATTTCCAGCAGGGTTTGCTTTATTTCAGCGCGCTGAAGATCCAGTTGGGCAGACAACTCTGCTTTCCGTTGTTGCAGCCGTTCAAGGTTGTTCATGGTTTTCTTCTGTTTTTGGCTGTTCGTGAAGAGCCGTTTCAATTACTTTGTCGCGTACAAAAGGCCCGCTCCAGCGGTAAACCACATAACCGATCGGTATAAAAACCAACCCGGCCAGCGCAAAGCCTCCCGCACGACTGCCAATAAAATCGCCAAGCCACCAGGCAAAACCCATGCTGAAAAAGAAAAGCACGAGCAATCCGAATACCGCCAACGCAAGCGCACCGGCCAGATTGGAGGCTACTCCCGACATCCTTTCAGTGGTGCCGAGCGTAAATAGTCTCCACCGTATTTCCAAATACTCATTAATTTGCTCGTACAATTTGTGTAAAAGCTGTTCGCTGTCAGTTTCTTCTGCCATAGCGGATGTTGGAATTTATCAGGTTCAACTCCACAAAAGTAACCTCCTCACGCAGTTCCCAGTGTGATATTTATCATTCAGGGCAAAAACTTAGGTCATGTCATTCTCAACTGCCATCCTGGCACCTTTGTATCTACAAAAATAATATATTATGTCTGCGTTCATCAAAACGTTCTCTGAAATATCCATCAACGACTTGCCTTTGGTGGGTGGCAAAAATGCTTCTCTTGGCGAGATGTATGCTCAATTGAACGCCAAGGGCGTTGCAGTTCCGGATGGTTTTGCCGTAACAGCAGACGCTTATCGTTCTTTTATCAAAAAAAACAAGCTGGAAGCCCCTTTGAATGAATTGCTGGAAAAACTGGACAAAAAGCAGTTTTCCAACCTTAATGCCATCGGTGAGGAAGCCCGAAAACTGATTCGGGATGCTGTGTTTCCAGACAATATTGCGGAGGAAATAAAGACTGCCTACCGGGCCTTGCAGCAAAAAGAAGGCAGCCCAATTTCCCTGGCCGTTCGCAGCAGCGCCACAGCAGAAGATCTTCCATCTGCCAGTTTTGCGGGGCAACTGGAGAGTTTTTTGAATATTCAGGGGGAAGAGATGCTCGTAAAAACCGTACATCGCTGCTTCAGTTCCCTGTTTACCAACCGGGCCATCAAATACCGGGAAGACCAGGGGTTCGGCAATATTGATGTGGCCCTGTCGGTAGGTGTGCAAACCATGGTACGCTCGGATTTGTCGGCCTCAGGCGTGGCCTTTACGCTGGACCCGGATACGGGTTTCGACAAAGTGGTAGTGATCAACAGCATTTACGGGCTGGGAGAAAACATCGTGCAGGGTAGATCCACACCGGATGAGTTTGTCCTGTTCAAGCCGCATATCGGCGCTGCGTTCAACCCCTTGATCCAGCGAAAAATAGGAGAAAAAGAATGGACCATGGTGTATGCCGACGCCGACAAAACCGGCGAACCCGTAGCCAACGTGTCCACCCCACAGGCAAAAAGAGAGGTGT
>JADZFI010000004.1 GCA_020850025.1 Saprospiraceae bacterium | reverse complement strand
TTTCTGTCTTTATTTGTCACTTGTAAAAGTTAACGGCAAACTATTTCAAGGAGATTCAGACATTTGCCAACCAAATCAACTACCTGCTCTTTCAATGCGTTTGAAATTTTACTCCGTACTGGCTGCTCTTTCTCTTATGACCTCTGCAGCTTTTGCTCAACTTCCCGGCCAAAAGGAATGGTGTGGTACCCGTGGCATCGATCCATGGCTCGAATATTATCGTTTAAACCGTGATGCAATTGTGGCCGAAAGAGGTGGTAATGACACCGCCTGGCTGTATGTTCCGGTAACCCTGCAAATCACTGGCACCAACTCCGGAGCAGGATATTACCCACTCGAGCAGGCAATCCAGTCGGTTTGCCAAATGAATGAAGATTTCGTTCAGGCAAAAATTCGATTTTATCTGGTGGAAGGCGACCCGGTGCGGTATCTCAATAACTCTGACTGGCATAACCATGATTGGGAAGGTGGTGCAGACCTGATTGAAACCAACAGAATCCCAAATCGACTGAACACATTCATTGTGGCCGATCCTGCAGGCAATTGCGGTTATTCCTGGATGGATGCCATCGTAATGTCTAAAAACTGCTCTGGCCCAGGCAATCGCACATGGGCGCACGAGGCAGGTCACCATTTTTCTCTGCCTCACCCATTCTATGGTTGGGAAGGAACCACTTGGGACTACACGCAACCAGCTCCTCTTTTTGTTGGCAATGCTCCATGGCAAAGTGAAGTAGAAAAAACCGATGGTTCCAACTGCTACCAGTCTGGCGACTTTTTCTGCGACACCAAACCGGACTATTTGAATTACCGCTGGCCATGTAATGGAAATGGTGAAAGCCAAACCGTTCAGCATGATCCAAATGATGTGCCATTCCGTTCGGACGGTAAATTGATCATGGGCTATTCTTCTGACGAATGTGGCGCCGTATTCACCCCTGAGCAAATAGCCGCCATGCGGTCAAACCTCCAAAGTCCAGGGGGGCATTTGGAATACCTTCAGGTAAATGAACCCGGCGTTGAAATTGACGACGATGCCTATGTACATCTTGCCATGCCGCTTGATTCCCAAACGGTGCAGTACAACAATTTCACCCTGCACTGGAATCCGTTGCCCAATGCAACTTTTTACACGGTGGAAGTTTTCCTTTTCCCAAGCCTTGCGCCGCGCCTTTTCTACCAAACAGTATATAATCAAACCTCTGTTACGGTAACCAAAGGTATTCCAAACAACCGCACTCTTTACTGGCGTGTACGTGCCTACAATGAGTGGGACCTCTGCCAACCGGCTGCTTTTCAGGAACTGGGTGTGTTTAAAACCAAAAACTTCTCGGCAACCAACGACCTAGAATCCAGCCTGCTCGCTGAATTGTCGCCCAACCCCGTAGTATCAGGGTATCCGGCCAAACTTCTTCTGACAGCCGAAGAAAACATGGATGCTGCACTGACCATCACGGATGCCTCCGGACGCCAGTGCCAGCGCCAGAACATATCTCTTTCCTTTGGCGAGAATCTGTTGGAAATCCCTACAGATGCGCTCCAGGCAGGTCTTTATACCGTTACCCTGCAAAATGAAAAAGGCGCCATCATCAAGCGCCTGGCAGTAACAAGATAAGGTCATAAAGGACCTCAAAAATAAATGCGGAAGATTCGCCAACTGCCTTAATCAAGGCGACGGCAATCTTCCGCATTTTTTATTTCCAAATTAGAGAGAGGCTGTCTCATAAGTAAATTCTACCGCAGAGTCGGAGAGACGCTGAGGTGTATAGCTCAGTTAAAAATGCCCCTAACCTAACTCAATCATACATCCCAAGTCGTCAATCGCAAGTCGTAAGTCGCAAATCGCAAGTCGCAAGTCGCCTACCCTCCTACATAATTGTGCGGAGTCAGCCGCTTCAACTCCTCCTTTACTTCTTCGCTGACCTCCAGACTGTCGATAAATTCGTGTAAATGCTCTCGCGTTACCAGGCTGCGACCGCGCGTGAGCGCTTTGAGGGCTTCGTAGGGCTGTGGATAACCTTCCCGGCGCAGGATCACCTGTCTCCCTTCAGCAATCACCATCCAGTTGTCTTCCAGGTCGTCGTAAAGCTGCCCTTCGTTCAGCATCAGTTTACCCAATCCTTTTTGGATGGACTTCAGGGCCACAATGGTATGCCCCATTGGCACGCCAATGTTGCGAAGTACCGTGGAGTCTGTTAAATCGCGCTGTAATCTGCTGACGGGCAACTTTTCGGCCAGGTGTTGCCAAAGTGCATTGGCCAGACCAAGATTACCCTCTGCATTTTCAAAATCAATGGGATTCACCTTGTGAGGCATGGCTGAGGAACCTACTTCACCAGCTACCGTTTTCTGTCGAAAATACTCCATGGAAACGTAAGTCCACACATCCCGACAAAAATCAATTAAAATAGTGTTGATACGGCTAATAGCCTGGCATTGCGCGGCAAAGCAATCGTAATGTTCAATCTGGGTGGTAGGACTGGATCGCTCAAGCCCCAAAAACTCACGCACAAACTCATCACCGAACCGCTGCCAGTCGTAATCAGGATAAGCAGCATAGTGTGCGTTAAAATTGCCTGTAGCGCCCCCGAATTTGGCCTTGTGAGGGATGGCTTTCAATAATTCAAGTTGCGCGTCCATCCGCGCTACAAATACCTGGAACTCCTTTCCCAGTAGCGTTGGAGATGCCGGCTGCCCGTGTGTGCGCGCCAGCATAGGTACGCGCCCCCAATCCTGCGCCAGTTGCTCCACCTGATCCCTCAGGTCCTGCAACAGCGGATAATATACCTCTTCTAAAGCTGTCTTGAAAAGCAGGGGTGTGGCAGTATTATTCACATCCTGTGAAGTGAGGCCAAAATGCACAAACTCCCGCAAATGTTCCAGTCCATGCGCGTCAAATCGCTCTTTCAGGAAATATTCCACCGCCTTAACATCGTGATTGGTGGTGCGCTCAATCTGTTTTATCTGCTCGGCATCCGCCTGATTGAAATGTTCAAAAATGGCATTGAGCTCATCTATCTTGTCTTCCTCAAAAGACGACAATTGCGGAAGCCCATACTGGCAAATTGCTATAAAGTATTGAATTTCAACGAATACCCGGTAACGAATGAGTGCATACTCACTAAAATATGCATTCAGTTCGCGGGTCTTGTCGGCATACCGACCGTCTATGGGTGAAATGGCAAGTAAAGACATTATGCTGCTGTTTGAAAATCATTGACGCTGCAAAAGTCGCGTTTTCTTAACGACAAAAGCAGCGTCCGCCTACCTTTGCATCTCTTTTTCACTACAAATTTTCAAACATGAAACATCTGATCATATTGACACTCTTCCTCGCAGCATTCAGCGCATGCAACAACGATCAAAAAGCAGTGGACGCTCTGCTGAAAGAAACGGAAACCATCCACGACGAAGCCATGAAGGATATGGCTGAAATGAATCGTGTGGCACGTGGGATAAAGGAATTCATGATTTCGGCAACCATGACACCGGAACAAAGTGCGGTGTACACCGAAACACTCACTCAAATCGGCCAGGCTGAAAACGATATGATGACCTGGATGAAGGACTTCAAGGCGCCGGAGGCTACAGCTCCTGCCAAAGAAGCCATGGACTACCTTTCCAAACAGAAAGAACTTATCCAGAAAAACCACGCCGACATAAAAGCAGCTACTGAAGCCGGGAAGAAGTTGCTGGGGAAATAGAGGTCATTCAAGGTTAACCCTTCACCAACATTATAGTCAAAACAGAGTGGTTTTAAACCAAGATAATTTTCAATCATTTTGAAATCAATCATTTGCATCACTCAAATCATCAAAATCACTCTAATCACAGTATAAACACACATGAAGTTCCCGATTTTTGTACTGACAGCTTTGGTATTACTTGCCTGTAATACGCCGCAAAATGCTCAATCTGTTACAACCGGCCAGCCTGTTGCAGCGCCTGCGTCGCCTTCAGCGCCAGCGCCATTCGTTACCTGGGACAAAAAACTGGTGGATTTGGGGAAGGTCAAAAAAGGGGAAAAACGCAATCTGTTTTTTGAACTGACCAACACCAGCGGCCAGGAGATCAAGATTGACATTGTGGATGCCTGCGAATGTACCCGTGTGGACTTTCCGCGTGGCCCTATCGCACCGGGCGCCAAAGGGCGGTTCGACGTGACGTTTGACAGCTCGGAAAAGGATGTTGCGGAGACCATTGGAATTACCATTGTTTTCCGGGAAACGGATGCTGCGGGCAATCCACGAATTGAATCCATTGAGTACAAGTTCGAAATTGAAAAATAATCGGGCTTTCTGATTATTTGCGATATTTGGGCAGTTAAACGCTATTTATGCCCAATTTGATACAATCTTCCGGGTTTCGCATCTTTCAGTGTTGCGCAGGGCTGCTGTTCCTGACCAACACCTTGTGTGCCCAGATCCAGCCAATCCTGCCTCAAAGCATTACCAGGGCGGTCATCATAGGTATTTCCAATTACAGTCAGGTATCCAAACTGCGTTTCGCCCACCGGGATGCGGAGGCATTCGCCCAGTTCCTCCGCTCCCCTGCCGGGGGTAGCGTTTCGGAAGATAACATTCGGTTATTGACGGAGGAAAAAGCCACCCAGGCGCAAATCGGATCTGCGCTATCATGGCTCATTGCCGAAAGTCAGCCCAACGACCGGGCCATTATTTATTTCAGTGGTCACGGAGACGTGGAAACAGCCGTTGCCGACCTGGGGTACCTGCTGGCTTATGATGCCGGCAAAACCACGTATATGTCGGGCGGGGCTATTCCCATTTTCATGTTGCAAACGGTGATCTCCGCGCTCTCAGTGGGCAAACAGGTGCAGGTAATGCTCATCGCCGACGCTTGCCGCTCGGGCAATCTGGCCGGCACAGAAGTGGGTGGCGGTAAAACAACCTCGCTGGCCTTGTCCAAACAGTTTGCCAATGA
>JADZFI010000003.1 GCA_020850025.1 Saprospiraceae bacterium | reverse complement strand
CTCTCACCTGAATTTGTATAATCCCATGAACATATCTCTGGGCGGTAATACTTTTACTACCACCGTTCATGTTACAAATGTGCATCCAATGGGAGAGGGCGGACAATTACATTTTTATATACTTGTGAAATTTAAATTTTTAAAATAATAAATTATTTAAATCTAATGCATTGATAATCAAATAATTAAAATATTTTTTCGTGAAATAAACATGGAAATATTTTTAAAAAGTATTAATGTTTCAGTTCAGTGATACATACCATTCCTCCCGATTTTAGCCAAAAAGGCTGGTTGCCTGCCATTGAACCTAAGTATTTGGTTGAAAATGGCCAATCATGTACATTCACCCTAGGGTGTATCTGAATGCCCGGCAGGCAAAAAAAATTGTCTGAAAAGCAGCATCAAGCCTGCCTTTCAGACAACTTCATCATACCGATCCCCAATAAGCCTCGCTTAATTAATAAAGCCCAACGTATCCGCAATGGAACTCAGGTTCATTGAATCCACCGTGACGGAGTTAATGCGGATGCTTTGAGCAATGGTTCTGTTTTTGGAAGTAAATACGCCAAAGCCTTCCGAAATATTGGTATAATTCGGGAAAATTTCTGCGCCGGTAAGACCGGAATTGGCCTCTGCAGTCTCCAGGAATTCCTTGATCTCCTTCCCACCTCCATCTATTATAATGTCGCAACCGCCAAATTGACGGTATCGGTTCGCGGCAGGGCGTTGGAGATTTTTAGCCAGGAAGTTGTAGAAACTATTACCAGTAAGAGATGCACTGGATTCATATAGTCCATTCTGAGGCGGCAGATCGTCGCGCTCCACATTTTTAGCAGCTTCCCAAACCAGTGTTTTGGTTTCTGCTAATTGACCATTGAAGAAGCGTTCATTGACCCGTACCCGGAAGGTCACATTGAAAAAGTAGGCATTTTCATCAGCAAGCCAGCGCACACGAGTGGCTACAGAACCTGCAAATGAAATATTTGGAACCGGATCGCCAAGAAAAGGCGCTCTAAAGTTAAATGCCCCCGGAAGCGTGGTCACTGCGGTTATATCCTCACGGCCATCATTGCGCATGATCACCAAACGATATGCCTGACCGGTAAGGAGGGTAAAATTGGCATCTTGCTTAAATTTATACAGCCAGTTAGGAGAGCCGGCAAATATTCCTTCCTTGCGGGGATAGCCCTCCAACACGCCATCCACCCTCTGAAGCTGAATACGCTTGGATGGATTACTCACCTGCTCCAGCCAAACAGCAATGGCATTTTCCGGATAATACAGGGAATCTACGATCTGGGCAATTTCCAGGGAGTTGCGCTCCGGATCCAAAAATGCCTTCTCAATACGTACATAATGCGCCGTATCCACTGGCGAAATGATGGCATACACCACCGGCACCTCCTTCCATGGAGCTGTCACGTCAAAGTCGTTGGAACAGGAGGCCAGCCAAAAGACTGTAACCAGTAAAAGCAATAGTTTTTTCATGTAAAATGGAAACAAAATTCACAGGATGTCACTTGCCAATCCTTTCAGCCCGCAAAGATACACCGCTTCACGACAGTTTACTTATAAAGGCTTGCCAATGGGCGACCATTTTAGCATTTCAAAACCAAACTTTCCCAGGAGCCCATTTGTAATTTTTCGCCAGCAGGCGGTTTGATCTCCACAGATCGATCTCCTAAATTGCAGTGTGCCTGCCATCTTTGAGCGTCTTTTTCAAAATCTATACGCCAGTAATCCGGCTCAAGCTCTTTCGCTGTTTTCACTTTGCTACCCCTTAGCCAAAGGGCATCACCCAGCTCGGCTTGCTGCATTTCTGAATATCCCCCAACATCATCAGAGGTGAACAATACCCCCCCAAGCAAGGCGTTGGCAGTCAGCAATGTCTGTTGCTGTTCCGGCTTGAGGTGCTGCTGTTCCTGCCGGAGCATAAACACATCCGGATCGTTGATAAATGCACGGCCGTTCAGCGGCCATCTAACCAACGTGCTGCGAAGACTGGACAAGGTATCTACCCGCTCGCGATGCCTCAAAACCCTTAGTAATGTATGCTTCCAGGCAGTGTGCACATCCCCCCCGATCCTGCAATAATCCGCCAGTCCAAACGCCGCTCCCAGCGGAACACCGCAGGCAAGCATCTTTCGATCGCCTAATTGATGCCGCAGAAACTCCATCACTTCCCACATTACCCCACCCCGGGTTTTCCCGGGAGGAGGCGCCAGTGCCGCCGCAAAAAGAAAATCAAGTTTCAACAACTCAAAGCCCCATTGGTCCAACACCCGGTGAAACACACCACTCAGGTACTCGCGCACGCCTTCCTGATAAAAATCCAGGGCAAAATACCAGCCACCCCAATATGGATTCCAACCTACTCGTAATGGCTTGCCGCTTTTATCTTTCAACAGCCACTCCGGGTTGCGCCGGGCCAGCTCCGAATCGGCCTCCGCGACAAAAGGCGCCAGCCATAGCCCGGGTTGAAGTCCTTTAGCCTTTATTTCCCCGGCCAGCGTACCCATGCCCTCCGGGAACCCCGACCCCGCTTTAAGCCAGTCGCCCACCTTTGCCTGCCAGCCATCATCAATCTGAAACACTGCCGATTCCTTCAGCTCAGCTTCGTTTTTCCAGCCTGCAAAAGCCTCAAGATTGTCGGCAATAACCTGTTCAGATATCTTATTGAAATACCTGTACCAACTGGTCCAGCCAATGATTGGCGGTGCAGAAGGAAGCGTCCATTGCGCAACCTTGAACCAGGAATCGTAGAGCGCAGACACTGCACCTTCGCCCAGCCAAACATCCATTGCCGGGAACGAATGCGTCAACACCATGTTATCCATATCCTTACGCACCGTCAGAATGCCACTCGCATGATCGTACAAAAAGAGGGTAAAACCGGTGCGCTCGCTCAGGGAACCGGCCAACCAACCGTGGTCCAGAAGAGAATCCTTTAATATGGTGGTGTAGGTCCAGGAATGCAGCTTGCCCTTTCCATGGGGAATATCCGGAATCCACTCATCGCCATAGTATCCCATGTACCTGCGTGCCACCCGGCGCAGGCGCGGGATAGAGCCCGACACCGGCAACATGCCGGATTCACTCCAGGATTGATATCCATTGGCCAAAAAACGGGCTGTATCTGGAAGAGAAAGCCGAAAACGCAATTCCAGCCGGTTGACAACAACATCCTTTTTCGGATGTAAAAACGCAGTGTAGCGACGTCCTCCTGTTTCCTCATTTTGCTGAAAATCCACATAGATTTCTTCAAAAGTATTGGCTCTCCCCGGGGTGAGTTGGTAGATGTTCCCATCCACTTTTATGATAGCTTCCTGAAACTGCATGGTCCGGATTTTGGCCAAAGATATGGAGCGGAATTGAGGTCATTGTCTATTACCTTTGGCCGCTCAAATTCTTGCCTATGCGTATTTTCCTGGCATTTTTATTTTGGCATGTGGTACTGACCTCATCGACGGGGCAGGTTTTTATGCGACCATTTGAAAATGCCGCAGCCATGGGTATGGGAGGCGCAACGCTCGCGCTGCCTGTTCTTTCCACCGGCATACCCAATGAAGGTCAGCTGGGACTTGGTACCCGACTTGGTTTTTGGGGGAGCTCAGCCCTGCCCTATGGCATAGAAGGCTGGCGAAGCGCACACTTACAAGGTATTGCAGGGATTGGGAAATTTGGAGGCGCAGGGCTTACCATCGACCACTCCGGAACGGAGGAATACAGGGAGCAACGATTCCGGCTCTCCTACGGCCGCCGCCTTGCCGAAGCTTTTTACCTGGGAGGCAGTGCGGATGTATTGCGGGCTTCTGCACAGGAATACGGATCCCTGACCATGGCCACCTTCGGATTAAGTGTTTTGGCAAGGGCTTTACCCAAGGTTTGGGTAGGGGCCAGAATTCAAAATCCTTTCCAGCAAAAGATCGGGGAAGATTTGATACCCACCGTATTGAGAATAGGCGCTTCCTGGAAGCCATCCGATCTTTTTTTACTCAGCTTTGAAACAGAAAAGGACCTCGAACGCAAGGCTATGATCAAAGCCGGCATGGAGTACCGGCCGGTTCCACTGCTGGTTATCCGGGCGGGCATGCGCAGCAATGAAGTAACCCGTATGGCCTTCGGCGCCGGCCTGAAACTCCAGAATAATCTGGCCATCGACCTGTCCTCTGAATGGCACCCCAGCCTGGGCCTCACGCCGGCGGCAATGGTTTCGTGGAGGAGGTAATTTTGGGTTATTTAGGG
>JADZFI010000002.1 GCA_020850025.1 Saprospiraceae bacterium | reverse complement strand
CTTCCCGTTCGACCAGTCGAAAGAGCGCTGGAGTATGTACCAGCTCAAGCGGGAAGTTTTGCCCCGCATGTATTGGGGCGCCATCCTGAAAGGTTTAGCATAGAAGCGTTTATAATTGAACAGGGTTTAAGGATAGAGCCGCCTCCGCAATGGAAGGTGGCTCTTTTTTTCGACAATTCTGGGGCATGTGACTTTTATCACGTTGCACTATTTACCGATGCAAGACATTTGTAGGGTAATTTCTAAAAATGCACCTTCTTCCATTGCCGAATCTCAAAAATCACAATATTAAAGCATGAACAGCCCTGTATATTTTCCTGCGCTCTGGCTGGTAATTGCCGCCCTGATCATTGGCATCATGGCCATCCTGGCTGCCCTGTCCTATTTCCGGCAAACCATCGGCAAGGATCCTTTGAGCCGCAGCCAGTTTCAACGACAAATGGTTTTGCTGCAACAAATGCGCTGGGTATTGTCACTGCTGGCCCTGGCCATGACCGCCACCGGCCTGGGCGCCTGGTACCTGGATACCAACCAAAAAGCCGCTGCGGATGCAGAGATACGAGCCGGGCTGCAGCCTAAATACGATCGCAGCAAAGTCTGGGAAGCCCCCGATCCATACCTGGCTGAAACAGATGAACACGCTGCGTTGATCGCCTACGGGCGCGATCTGGTGGCCCGCACACAGGATTATTTCGGTGAAAAAGGCCTGGTGCGTCCGGGCAGCATCAACGGAATGAACTGCCAGAATTGCCACCTCGATGCCGGCAGCAAACCCTACGGCAATAACTATTTCGCCGTAAGCAGCACCTATCCGCAGATGCGTCCGCGATCCGGCTCCCTGGAAACCATCCCGAAGCGTGTCAATGACTGCTTTGAACGCAGTATGAACGGCCAGCCACTGGACACCACCGGCCGGGAAATGCGCGCCATAGTAGCCTATATACAATGGCTGGGCACCGGCGTTCCGAAAGGAGAAAAACCCAAAGGCTCCGGTCTGGCTGAAGTGCCTTTCCTCGACCGCCCGGCTGACCCCGCCAAAGGCCAAAAAATTTACGCAGATAAATGCGCCTCCTGCCATGGCGCCGTCGGACAGGGTTTGCCCATAGCCGCCGACAGTCCGCGGGACTACCCGCCGCTCTGGGGCGACAAAAGTTACAACGAAGCAGCGGGCTTGTTTCGCCTCTCCCGCTTTGCTTCTTATGTGAAATCGAATATGCCATTTGGTGCTTCCTACCAAAACCCCCAACTTAGCGACGAGGAAGCCTGGGATGTAGCCGCATTTGTCAATTCCCAGCCTCGGCCGAAACATCCGTTTTTGCAAACCGACTGGCCCAAAATTGAAAAGAAACCATTCGATCACCCTTTCGGCCCATTTGCTGATACTTTTCCCGAAATACAACACAAATACGGCCCCTTTGAACCTATTGTTGCCCATCACAAAAAGTAAAAACGTGATTTGGGAGCAGGTAAGCGGGTCGACCACAAGGGTCGCCCCTACGCAAACCACTCAAACATCGGCGGCTAAACCCGCCAGTACATCAAACCCTTCAAACATCATCGGCTTCGCCGGTACATAAACGCTACAACATGAGTATCAATCGAAGGAAATTTTTACGCAATTCATTGCTGACAGGTTTAGGCGCCGGACTGTCGCCCAGCGCATTGGAGGCAGCTACCCCAACGCTGGATACTGCCGGCTCTCCACTGTTACCGGAAGAGACGGAGGTGCGCTCCGGAACCATTACCCTGCTTCAAACCACCGATGTGCACTGCCAGATCCATCCGCACGATGAGTTGTTCTGGGAAAACGGGCAGTCGGTATTCCGCAAAACTGCCGGATATGCCCATTTGGCCACGATGTTTGACACGGTGCGAAAAAAGAATCCCAATACTTTTATCGTAGATACCGGCGATATGTTCCAGGGCAGCGAGCTTTCCGTGAAAACCAGCGGCAAAGCCATTTCGCCTATTCTCAATGCCATGGGCTACGACCTCTACCTGCCCGGAAACTGGGAGGTGGTGTATTACAAAAAAGCCATGCAAACGCTGCTCGGCGGCCTGGATGCCCCCAAGGTATGCGCCAATATGTACCACGATGCGGGCGAAGGCAAAAAAGGCGAGCTGGTGTTCCCGGCTTATTACACCTGGTCGAAGCTGGGTGTAAAAATCGGATTCCTGGGCTATACCGATCCGTTGGTGCCCCTGAGGCAATCGCCCAACTATTCCAAAGGCATTATCTATACCAAACCGGAAGAAAACCTGGCCTATTACGTAAACGTACTCCGCGAGCAGGAACAGTGCGATTTTGTCATTATCCTGGCTCACCTGGGTCTGTCGCAACAATTAGCACTGGCCAACATGCCTGAATGTGCCGGGGTGGACTATATTTTCGGTGGCGACACCCACGAGCGAGTGCGCGAACCCATTGTTTGTCAATATTCCAAGGTGGTGGAGCCCGGCGCTTTCGGCTCCTTTGTGGGGCGACTGGACCTGGAGGTGAAGGACGGTAAAATTGTGTCCGAGCGCTATGAGCTCATGGAGGTAAGCCCAAAAAAATACAAGGCCAGAAAAGATGTTTCGGCTTTGATAGGTCAATTGGAAGCGCCCTTCGTACAGGAAATTGAAAAAGTGGTGGGCTACAGCAAAGTTCCTTTATACCGGTATTTTGTGGTAGAAAACACCATAGATACGCTCATACTGGATGCGTTGCATTGGAAAGTTGGCACCGAAATCGTGCTGTCCAACGGCTTCCGGTTCTGTCCGCCACGCAGCACGCCGGATCACACCGGCAATATCCCCATTACCGAAGGATTCATCTTTGATATGCTGCCGGTGGATGCCACGGTGCGCACCGCCAAAGTTACCGGCGCTCAATTGCTGACCTGGCTGGAAAAAGAGCTGAATAATGTATTTTCCAAGGATGCCTCTAAACGTTTTGGCGGCTGGGTGGTTAAATTCAAAGGCATGGAAGTGGAATTTAATGCCTTCGGCGAGCAGGGCAAACGGGTGCAAAAAGTTACGGTAGGAGGGCAGCCGCTCGATCCCAACCGAAGCTACAGCGTGGCCGCCTGCGAACGCGATGGCGATCCCGCCGATATGCTTTGCCGGATTCCGAAAGTGGCGGAAGGGAAAAACATGCCTTACAGCCTTCACCCGGTACTAAAGGAATACCTGGCCAAACACTCGCCGGTAACACCAACCCCTCACGGTTATGCCAAAGCCCTGGATGCGCCGGCTACTCTGCTGACCCAGGTGAGCGGCGTGCCGTATACGTTCAGGTAATGGAGACTGTCTCATAAGTAAATTTTACCGCAAAGTCGGAGAGACGCAGAGGTGCATAGTATTGATTATCAAAACCTCTGCATCTCCCTGCCTCTGCGGTAAAATTAAAAATGCGATTTGTGAGCCCACCCCTGAAAGCTACCCAATTAAACAACATTCATCATGACCTACTGGCAAACATTCACCGACAACTTCATTGGCTATGCCCGTTATCTGGGAAATGAAGTCCTCAACCCACACTGGGGCAACTATTTCTACTGGCTCATTGGCATATCCGCTGCGGTGTATATCCTGGAATTATTGTTCCCATGGCGAAAGAACCAACCTAAAATCCGGGAAGATTTCTGGCTGGACACCTTTTACATGTTCTTCAACTTCTTCCTGTTCGGATTGATCGGGTACAATGCGCTTTCCAGCGTGGCGGTGCAGGGATTCAACGATTTCCTGGCCAACACCTTTGGCATCCGCAACCTGGTGGCCATCAATGTTGCCCAGTTGCCATATTGGATTCAGTTGTTGATCCTCTTCCTGGTACGCGATTTTGTACAGTGGAACGTACACCGTTTGCTGCACCGGGTGCCCTTCCTCTGGGAAGTACACAAAGTGCACCACTCCGTGCGCGAAATGGGCTATGCCGCCCACCTGCGCTATCACTTCGGCGAAACCATCGTGTACCGCAGTATTGAATACATCCCGCTGGCCATGATTGGCTTTGGTATTCAGGACTTCATCCTGGTGCACCTGTTCACTATCGTGATTGGTCACCTGAATCATGCCAACATCTATCTGCCGCTGGGTCCGCTGAAGTACATCCTCAACAACCCGCAGATGCATATCTGGCACCACGTGAAAGACTTGCCCAAGGGAAGCAACGGCGTTAACTACGGCATCAGCCTTTCCCTTTGGGATTACCTCTTCGGCACCGCCTGGATTCCCCGCGACGGCCGCGACATCAAACTCGGGTTTGACGAGGTAGACAGTTATCCGCACGGATTTTTCAGTCAAATGCTTAAACCATTTCAACGCAAATGAAACCCTGGAACGATTGGAAATTCGTTTTGCTGGCTTGTCTGACCCTCGGTCTGGCGCCTTTTGTGCCCGAACCGCACCTGTTGGGCAAGATCCGCTGGGTAGCAGGCGGCGCCATCAATATGCAACCGATGGACTGGTTCGACCTAGCTTGGCACGGTCTTCCCTGGTTGCTGTTGCTGAGGTTGGGACTGCTTAAAATTTTCGCTCTGGTAAAATCATCATGAACCCCACTCAGCAATTCTGGAACGAACGCTATGCCGCCGCGGAATACTTGTACGGCACCGAACCGAATGAATGGTTTCGGCTGCAACTGGCACGTCTTGCGCCTGGGCGAATACTGCTCCCTGCCGAAGGAGAGGGGCGGAATGCCGTACACGCCGCCGGCAGGGGCTGGGAGGTGACGGCCCTGGATTTGAGCGACCAAGGCCGGGATAAAGCCCTGCAGCTGGCTGCTCAGGAAGGCACTTCGATTCGATACGACATTGCCGACATCCGAGCGTATCCCCTGGAAACTGCCGGCTCCTGGGATGCCATAGGGCTGTTTTATGCTCATTTTCCGCCGGATTTCCGGGCAGAAACGCACCGTCGACTGGCGCAGGCCCTTCGGACGGGCGCTCATTTGATCCTGGAAGCCTTTCATCCGGAGCAGTTGGGGCGCAGCTCCGGCGGGCCCAGGAGTCCGGACATGCTGTACACCCTGGAGCTGTTGCTCGATGATTTTGCCGGGCTTACCGTGCTGGAAGCAGAAAAGGCAAGCATTATCCTGAACGAAGGCCCCGGGCATACAGGCCCAGCGGAGGTAGTGCGACTATTGTTGCAAAAGCCTTAGATTTGCCCTATGGCCAAAAAAATGCCCACCTACAGCATCTGCAATCTGCTTGGCGCCGACCGTTGCATCACCGAGATTGTGG
>JADZFI010000001.1 GCA_020850025.1 Saprospiraceae bacterium | reverse complement strand
TCGACCTTTTACGCACCGAAAAAAGTAGCGCGGCGCGTCAGGCGCTTGCGCTTACCAATGCCCTGCGTTCCAATCTGGCGGCCCTGCTGCTCGCCCGTATTCTACTGCTGATTTGCGCCGGAGTCTGGTTCGTGGCCAGTGTTTGGTATCATGATCCTACTCAAAATACCTTGTCCGAATGGGCAGGCGCTTACCTGGCTTGGTGGCGAACGGGATTGCTGCTCATCTTTTTGCTGGGTTCCGCTCTGCTTTTCTGGGGTATTTACAGACTGGAGGTGAAAAGAACCCGCAACGCATCGTGGTGGCTGAAGCGTTTGTGGTGGGTGCCTGCTTTCTGGCGCATACTTTTCAGGCCTTTTCTACTTCGGGAAGAACCTGCTGAACAGGGAAACACACCTGCCACCACCTCGCAAACAGCAAGCTCAACCAGCGAAAAAAGGGAACTGGAATTGCTCAAGAGCATTGTGCATTTTGGGGAAGTGACCGTAAAACAGGTGATGCAGCCGCGCTCCAAAGTGGTTTCCGTGGATTTCAGAACCAATTTCCACGAGTTGCTCCAGCTCGTGCGGCAATCTGAATTCTCCCGCCTGCCGGTACAGGATGAAGACCTCGACAATGTGACTGGGATCCTGTACGTAAAGGATCTTTTGCCTTATCTTGACGAACCCATGGAATTTGAATGGCAGTCGTTGATCCGCACGGATGTGCTTATGGTGCCGGAATCCAAGCGGGGAAGCGAACTGCTGGAAGACTTTAAGGCGCAGAAACTGCACATGGCCATAGTGGTGGATGAATACGGCGGCATTGCAGGAATATGTACCCTGGAAGATATCCTCGAAGAGGTGATTGGCGACATACGCGACGAGTTTGACGAGGAAAGCGATATCCGGTACCGTAAAATTGATGAGTATACCTATCTTTTTGAAGGCCAGACACTCATGAACGATGTATGTCGCATAGCAGGATTACCTCAGGGGGCGTTTGATGAAGCCCGGGGCACTTCTGATACGCTTGCGGGACTTGTGCTGGAGTTGAGGGGCGACATCCCACATGTAGGAGCGGAGGCCGACTGGAGCGGATTCAGGTTCAAAGTTACCAAAGCAAACAAGCGTCGGGTGGAACAGGTCCTGATGCTGCTGCCCAGGTCTTAGCAGTTTGCCGTCTTATTTCCTTAAAGTTCTTTTAAAGTGGTCTCCTGGAGGGTGACGAATGTAGGTTTTTCAGTTTCAGAGTAGGTACTTTTGTACACAGAATGTCTGATCCAAATTTTCGTCTCCGGCTAATGAGCAGATTCCTTCTTGTAATGTTGCTGGTTTGTTTTTTTGTTTCCGTGGTGCTTTCACAGGGATCAAACGGACGTGTGGGAACTTCGCCCGCAAAAACTTCTCTGAGCCCCAATGTTACAACCTCCAAAGCCAATAAAACTTCCCCCGGCGTTTCTTCCAACAGAAATAGCGCCACCCCTAGCCGGCCGTCTACCACGCTGGGTAATACCTCCAACTCCCAACGCCCCAACGATGTACAGGAGCGCGCGGTAAGACCTTCTTCGCGCCCCGCCACCTATGCGCCGCCTACCACCGCCAAAGGTGGTATTGCCGATCGTAATACCAAAGCGGCAACGCTCAAACCTGCAGAACGCGGTGTGATCAACTGGATGACGCTGGAACAAGCGCTCGAAAAAAGCAAAACGGAAAAGAAAAAGATTTTTGTGGATCTGTACACCGATTGGTGTGGCTGGTGTAAGCACATGGATTCCACTACCTTCGTTGACGCCAGGGTTGCCAATTACCTCAACGAGCATTATTACCCCGTGAAATTTAATGCTGAACAGGACAAGGATATCGTGTTCAAGGACAAAACCTACAAATTCAAGAAAAACGGATCAAGGGGGTATCATGAACTCGCCATTTTTTGGCTGAATAACCGACTGTCATTCCCTACTACGGTCTTTCTGGATGAAAATCAGCAGCTGATCCAGCCTGTTCCCGGCTACCAGGATGCAGGTAAAATGGAGGCCATCATCAATTACTTTGGCTCCGACAGCCACAAGAAAACACCCTGGGAAACCTACGAGAAGAATTTTGGGCCCAAAAAATAGTCTTGTTGCCACAATGCCGGACATTTATAGTCCGGCGCCATTTATCGGCGGTAGTGGCGGACTTACAGGGTTTTAGCTCCCTCCAAACCATTTGGAACGCCAAACACTCAGCGGGGCTGTCGCGATCAAGTCGTGAACAGCCCCGCTGATATTGGGAAAAACAAAGAAAAAAACGGCTTAGTTAGCCAGTTTCTTAAGCTCTTTGATACGCGCTTTTTTACCAATCAAACCGCGCAGATAGTACAAGCGGGAACGACGAACCCGGCCGCGCTTCACTACCTGAACACTGGCAACGTTGGGATTGGTATAGGAAAAGATACGTTCAACACCTACACCGTGCGACATTTTACGAACGGTAAAGGTCTTGGTCAGGCCGTGACCCTTGATTTGGATCACATCGCCGCGATAGTCCTGTTCGCGGGTTTTGTCACCTTCCACAATCTTATAGGTAACAATTACGGTATCTCCTGTTTTAAAATCAGGGAAATTCGGCGCTTTCAGCATCTGCTGTTGGACGAATTGTATGGCTTCCAGCTCTTTCATTTTATTAAAATTGAATGCGCTCAAAATTTAGAGGCGCAAAGGTAAATCTTTTGTCCGAAAAAAAAAATTATGACTTGAAAATTTCTTCCGCCTGTTAATCCATGGTTAAAATAAGTGTTGCAACATCAATTATTTGAACATCTTTTTTACCTTTGCGTTAAATATTTCACGAGCAACGATATTCATCAACTCCTAAATTTTTCTCTTAACATGAAAAAACTGTTTTTCCTCCCACTTCTTGCCATCCTTGCAATGGCCGCTACAGTATCAACCAATTACAATGTAGATACTCAGAACAGCAACATTGTATGGACCGGCTACAAAGTTACCGGCAAGCACACGGGTACGGTTAAAGTTCAAAAAGGCAATCTCTCCATGGATAATGGCGTCCTCACCGGCGGTTCCTTCACGGTTGACCTTAACTCCATCACTTGCACCGACCTGGAAGGCGAATATGCCGGCAAACTGGTGGGTCACCTGAAAAGCGACGATTTCCTGGGTGTAGCCAGCTACCCAACCGCTACTTTCGTAATTACCAAAGCTATCCCACAGGATACCAAGGGTAACTACAAGATCATCGGCAACCTTACCATCAAAGGCACTACCAAAGAAGCAAAATTCTTTGCTAACCTGGCTGAAAGCAATGGTATGGTAAATGCTGCGGGTAAAATCACCATCGACCGTTCCGAGTTCAACATGCGCTACGGTTCCGGCTCTTTCTTCGATGGCCTGGGCGACAAAACCATCTACGACGAATTCGACCTTCAGGTATCTCTGGTAGCTAAAAAGTAAGCATAGACCAGACAGGTTTTAATACCACGAGTACATATCAGGCGCCCGGGATCAACACTCTCGAGCGCCTTTTTATTTGTGGTCGCCACCAATCCTAATGTTAAGTTTTTAGCCAAAAAGCAAACTTAACTTTACAGTTTCCCAAAAAAAGTCTAAAGCGAAGGTCAAAAAAAAGCAGGCTTAATCGGTTGACGGTAGTCCTACTTCCCCGGAATCATAAAATTTGCGTGAAATTTTTTGACTGGCAGTCTGGCGAAATCGCCGGGCTGCCATTTTTTTGCGCTTAATATGATTCAATCCCCCCCCAATGGGTTCGATGCCCTGAAAACACTGCTCGATCAGGCGGTTGCCCGCTTTAATAACAGGGCATTCATCGCCGACGATCCCATTTCCATTCCCCACCGATTTATTACACTTCAGGATCGGGAGATTATGGGCTTTTGGGCCTCCACCCTTGCCTGGGGGCAGCGCAAAACCATTATTCAAAGCGCCAATCGCCTGGCCGAACTCATGGACCAGGCGCCGTACGATTTTGTGCGCAACCACACCGAACAGGACCGCGCCCGATTCCTTTCCTTCAAGCACCGCACCTTTCAGGCTACCGACACGCTTTGGTTTTTGGAGTTTTTCCAGCAATATTATCGCCAACAACATTCCCTGGAAACCGCCTTCGCCCGCCATCTTTCTGCCACTGATAATACGGTAGAAAATGCCCTGGCTGGATTTCACCACGATTTTTTCAACCATCCGCTTGCCCCCGAGCGCACGCGCAAGCACGTTGCCACCCCGGAGCGCGGAAGTTCCTGCAAACGCCTGAACATGTTCCTCCGCTGGATGGTGCGCCAGGATGAAGCCGGGGTTGATTTTGGCATTTGGCGCCAGATCAAGCCTTCACAACTCCTCATTCCGCTCGATGTGCACGTAGACCGTGTTGCCCGCCAACTGGGTCTCCTCGAGCGCCGACAAACCGATTGGCAAGCGGTGCTTGAACTTACTGCCCGGCTCCGCGAGTTTGACCCGGATGATCCGGTGAAATACGATTTCGCGTTGTTCGGCCTTGGGGTTTTGGATGACATGTAAAAATAACTGCGCCATCTGTAACCTGTGTGCCAGGCATGCTGTCAAAGTGAGTATTGGAAACGAAAACCACCTTTCACTCACAAAAAAAAACAACATCAAGTTATGGAACCAGGATTAGTAGTATTCGCAGTACCCATTGCCGCCTTTATGATGGTGGTGGCCATTCGCTATCTGGAAAGCAAGGAAAATCTTTCCATGATTGAAAAAGGCATGAACCCGGCCGAGCACAAACGCCAGCGCCGACAGGCCAATCCATCCATCACCCTGAAAAACGCCCTGCTGTTTATCGGGGCCGGACTAGGCTTGTTGCTGGCCATTGTGATCACCAACATGTTCCAGCTCAGCGAGCAAAGCAGCACGGGAGTGTTTTTCGCACTCATTGCCATTTTTGGCGGCGCCGGTATGCTGGGTGCATATCTCTATGAGCGCAAAAACCCGCCAGACCCAATGGCCTGATCTGGCAGGATGGCCTGTTTATTTAGACTGCTTGATGCAATGGAGCAGGTTAAAAGATCTCATTTGCTGCAGAAACAAAGAGGCACAGAGCAATAACGCTCTGCGCCTCTTTGTTTCTGCGCTGAATGATTTTCCAGAACTTTTAAATGCTTGCTGTAAGGGTGTTTTTTATACCTTATGGTAATTGACAAGTTTATTACCCTCATACCCTCTGCGTGCCGTACCTTTGCGCGGTTTTGGTTGTGGGCATTCGGTTGTATGCAGTAGGGGGAGGAAAAGTAAATGCCGTCGACCAATCTCCAATCGTCATTGGCAAGCCCCCCAAATTCCGTTATCAAGTTCTGCGTATGTCCTATATCATTGGCACCATTATTCAGCAAAGTGCAAAAATTGGCGCTTTCGTTGACAAGCCCCGGCAATCCCCCATCAGTCTACAGGAACAACAACTGCGCGAACTGCTGCACGAGGCTAGGCATACTGAATTTGGCGAAGAATATCGCTTCAAACACCTTCTGGAAGAACAGGATGTAGAAGCCGCTTTCAAAAAAGCTGTTCCGGTGATGGACTACCAAACCATCTACGACCGGTGGTGGGTAAAGGCGCATCTGGAAGATCAGGCTGACGTTTGCTGGCCGGGCATTGTACCTTATTATGCCCTCTCCAGCGGTACCAGCCAATCGTCAACCAAATACATCCCACTCAATGAAGACATGCTGCGCATGATGAAGCGTGGCTCCCGGCGCCTGTTTTACGACATGGCCAAAAACTATGGCCTGGCTCCCGAACATTACACCAAGCAAATGCTCATGGTGGGTTCATGCACCCAGCAGAAACGGGTAGGTTATCATTGGGAGGGCGATCTCTCGGGTATCATGGGCATGAACCGCCCGCGCATCATGGAACGCTCCTACCGTCCGGGCCGACATATCACCGATTTGCCCGATTGGGGCGAACGTATTGAACGAATTGCAGAAGAAGCGCCACAATGGGACATCGGTTTCTCGGTGAGCAACCCCATGTGGCTTCAGCTAATTCTGGAACGCATCATCGAAAAGCACAAACTGGCCAATATCAACGAAATCTGGCCCTCATTCAATGTGCTCGTGCACGGCGGGGTGCCGATTGAGCCCTACAAACCCACCCTGGAACCGCTGTTCGACAAGCCTATCCTGTACATGGACAGCTACGGCGCCTCGGAAGGTTTCCTCGCCTACCAGGAACGCCCGGACCATCGGCCTATGAAACTGCTGAACGACTGCGGAGTATATTTCGAATTTGTGCCTTTTGAAGAAACGTATTTCGACGATAACGGGGATCTGCGCACCAACCAACCCAAGAGCCTCGGACTGGCCGAAGTGGAAACCGGGAAACACTACGCCATTCTGCTCAGCACTGTAGCCGGTGCATGGCGCTATCTGCTGGGCGATACCGTCCAGTTCACCGATGTTGAAAAAGCCGAACTGCGCATCACCGGTCGTACCAAACAATTCCTCTCTGCCTGCGGTGAGCATATTTCCATTGATAACCTCTGCGACGCCGTTCGGGCGGTGGATGAAAAATTGCGCGCCGGTATTGGCGAATTTGCCGTAACCGGCCTCCGCGAAGGCACTTTCTGGGCTCACCAATGGTTTATCTCCGCTGAAAACCAGTCGGTTAACCCCGATATGCTGGTTAAAGCCCTGGATGAAGAGCTCTGCCGACTGAACGACGATTATGCGGTAGAACGCCGATACGCCCTGCGCAACGTGCGCGCCCAGATGCTGCCCAATCAGGTATTTCTCGACTGGTTGCACAAACGTGGAAAAATGAACGGACACGCCAAAATCCCCCGCGTATTGAAAGGCCAACAACTGGAAGACTTTAAAACATTCATCGGAGAGCACGGGTATTAGACGGCTGGACGTTGGACGTTAGACAATGGACTATTGGACGTTAGACAATGGACTTAGGACTCGGAGTAATTTATTATTTTTACTTCCTGCAATGCAAGTCTATCGCCTAATTGTCAACAGTCCAACCTCCATTGCCCACCATCCAACAGTCCAACGTCCATTGTCCAACAGTCCATTGTCCAACAGTCCATTGTCCAACAGTCCAACGTCCAACAGTCCACCCATGAAAAAACCTGAATTTCACGAATTTCTCGCCAAATTTCCACCCATTCCCATGCCGGTAACCCTGGGGGAAGACACCCATCATGTTTTTGGGCTGGAGAATCAACCGCTGTCGGATGCACTGATTGCTAATTTCATTCATCCAATAGAAAGGGTGGTGGCCGACGATGAGTTTACGGAATACATTCCTTGTTTTTCCATTGACAATACCGAGCAGTTCATAGCCGTGGTTTGGTGGAAAGCCGAGTTGATGAACTACGAATATGTACTGGCTACCTTTACCGACAAAGGCGAGTTGATCAATCGGGAGGTCATTGCTGGCACGCGGGTGGAGGACGGCGTCGTTATCCGCGCGGTGGCTTTTATCAATGAAGAATGGGAAATAACCATTGGCGAAGGCGCCTCTCCCGACGGCAATACGGTGTTCGACCCCAGCACTTCGCGCACCCGCCACCTTGAAATTCTGGTGAACGGGCAGATCGTGAAGGATTAAGCGTGCTAAAAGAACAACACCTTCAGCAAAATACCGGCCAGCACCACGATGATGAACACATGCATCAGGTTTTCGATAAACCGCTGGTAAGGGGTAAGGGTGGGTTTATTTTCCTTCATAGTT